>JADFYH010000064.1 GCA_015233135.1 Deltaproteobacteria bacterium | reverse complement strand
CAAAACAACACCCCAAACAAGAAGTGATTGACTTTAGAAAAGAAGAAGGCAAAGGGAAAAAAATAGAAATCAAGAAACTTCTCGCCTTATCAAAAAAAACTACCCCCAGTAATTAAATGCATCTTTTCAATCCACTGAATTTTTTTTTGAAATACCTGAGCAAGGCTTTCTACAAGTTTTAACATCACTTCATTTTTTTCTACTCTTTTATTCAATATTTTCTCCATCGAAGTCACTCCCCTGCCCTGAATTCCGCAAGGGATAATGGCTTCATAATCCTGCAACTGAGGATGGAGATTGAGCGCAAAACCATGCATGGAAACGCCATGATCAAAATGCAGGCCCAGGGCCGCAATTTTTTCTTGGCCTACCCATACGCCAGGATATTCTGCGTCTCGATTTGCTTTGATATCCCAGTGACTTAGTGTATGAATCAAAAGTTCTTCTATAGAAGAGACAAACTGGGGGATATTCATTTTAAGGGAGGACAAACTTACCATAAAATATCCCACTAACTGACCAGGGCCATGATAGGTAATGCGTCCGCCTCGATTGGTTTTGATGAGAGGAATAGGAGATAAATTCAGAAGATCGGCAGAGGCATCCTGTTTGCCCATGGTATAGACAGCGGGATGTTCGGTAAAAAGCAGGAAATTGGGGATCTTTTCTTCTTGTCGTTTTTTGCGTAGGAGCAGCTGTAAGTCAAAGCAGCTTTGGTAGTCACTTGTTCCGATGTCGCAGAGATTAAACATCTTTCTTTAAGATCCCCCAACCCACAACCGTGTAGTGGATGCCGCTCGCCAGAGTAAAGACAAGCACAAAAAACAAGGCAATCTGCTTGGCCCAAAAAACAGTGTTTTCAAAATAATCCAGAAATAAAAATTGGTGCATCTGCACGTAGGAATAAAGCAAACTGAATGAAAGCAGGGCCAGCTGAAAAAAAGTATTGAGCTTGGAAATTAAAATAGGACGGATAGGAATTTGTCTTTTTTTCAACTTCAGAAACAAAACCCCCATCACGATATAAACATCTCTGAAAATAACAATTGCCACGGACCAGAAAGGAAGTTGATGCGTCCATCCCAAAGTAATGTAGGTAACAAACATCAAAAACTTGTCGGCAGCGGGGTCCAAAACGGCCCCCAGCTTGGTTCTCCATTGATAACGACGGGCCAGAGCCCCATCAAAAAAATCAGAAAACCCGGCAATTAGCAGCATCATCAACGCAAGGTCATAACGGCCCTGAAGGTAAAAATAGGAGATGAAGGGGATCAAACAAAGTCGTAATAGGGTTAAAAAATTGGGGAGGTAAATCATGTTTCTCCAGCATTAACTGATGCAAAAAAATAGTCAAGAAGGGGTGATTCTCTTGACACGAAAACAATGTTTGCTAAAATTTTGAAACTCGTTAATTAAAATTCATTTTCCTAAATTACCTTAAAGGAGGTAGCTTCAATGACGAAAAAACTATTGGGCCTCACGCTAGCGTTGGCCTTAATCAGCAGTTCTGCTTGGGCAAAACATAAAGAAGAAGAACCCATTAACTGCGGCAGAAAAGTGACTGTGGCCGTAGATCGTTTCAAAACCGAAAACATTTCCGTGGGCTGGTGGAACGACGATGTGGCCTTGAACTCACGAGAAGTATTGGTAGATGAATTGGTTCAAACCGGCTGTTTCAGCGTGTTGGAACGCGAAGAATATTCGATGGCTCCTGCCGGTGTGATGAACGAAAAAGCCCTGGCTCGTTCGGGCGAAGCGCGGACAGGCTCTAAAACCGCTAAAAAACACGGAATGAAAGTGGCCGGAAATTTGGCCTCTTGTGCCTTAACGGGAGTCAATAAAGATGGCTCCGGCTTCTCCATTGGTGGAGGAGGCGGCGGTGGTGGCTTTGGCGGCGGGGGTCTTGGAGGACTAGGTCTGAGCACGAAACAATCTGAGGTAAGTATTGCCTGCAAGATTTTTTCGACTTCCAGTTCTGAAATTTTAGCTTCTGCTCGAGTGACCAGAAAAGCAAATAGCTTTGGAATCAGTGCTGCCGGTGGTGGTTTCGGTGGTGGCGGCGGCGGAGGCGGTGGCCTCGGCTTCTTCAAAGAATCTAAAGTGGGTAAAATGATGGCGGATGCCATTCACGAAGCCGTGAGAAAAATGGCGAGCACCATGAGATCGGATAGCTAGTTAGAATGACAAATTGCTGTATAAAAAAACCCCGAGAAATCGGGGTTTTTTTATAGACTACGCACAAAGGGAGATCTTCGGATCCCCTTTCTGCTTTTTCCCGACTTCCGCGCTAAATTTTGAAATATTCAGATAAGTGGATGAAAAGTAAGGATGAGGATTTTAGGGTCAAAATGTAGTGGCCCCTTTTTCTTTTAATTATTTTCCCCTGGCTCACTTTTTTT
>JADFYH010000063.1 GCA_015233135.1 Deltaproteobacteria bacterium | reverse complement strand
TGCGAAATCGCAAGACAGGGACCCAGTGATCCGCAAGGATAGGGACCCACTCGGAGCGTAGCGACGGATCTTATTTTTTCTTTTTATAGGTGGGTCCCTATCGATGCAATTTGTTTTTTTCTGGGCTCTGTATTTCTATAGTTTTTCCCTCCTTCTTTTCTGCCATTTTTTTTCGATAACTTCCCTGTTCTCCCTTGAGAATGATTTTATGAGAATGGTGTAAGAGTCGGTCCACGATCGCTTCGGCAATGACCGGATCCCCCAGAGTGTCGATCCAATCTTTGACTGGAATCTGGGAAGTCAGGATGAGGGCGCCCTTTTGATATCTTTCTTCGAGGATTTCGTAGAGATCACTGCGGTCTTGGGGTGTTAAGGGCTTTAATCCCCAGTCATCGATGATGAGTAAATCCGGTTGAACCAGTTGCCTAAACACTCGTGCATAGGATCCATCCCCTCGAGCGGCTAGCAGCTTGTCAAAAATCTGGGTGGCTCTTTTATACAAAACTTCAAAGCCTTTCAGGCAAGCCGTATGCCCCAAGGCAGAAGCCAGGAAGGATTTCCCGGAACCCGTGGGTCCGGTAATCAACACGTTTTTGTGTTGATCGATGAAGCGGCAGGAGGACAACTCCTCCATAAAAGGTTTTTCAAGTTCTCTTTTGGAAGGATAATCCAGATCTTCTAAACAGACCTCCTGCTTCAAGGTTGCCTTTTTCAGACGGCTTTTGAGCTTTCTGTTTTCTCTCGAGATCCATTCTTCCTCGATGAGTAAACCGGCATAGTCGGAGTAAGCCAGCTTTTGCTCCATCGCCTGACCCGTGATTCTTTCAAAGGCCTCCCCCATACCGTAGAGTTTCATCTGGGTCATTTTTTCTTTCGTGGGTGTTTGAAGCATTTTATTTCCCCTTTCTTTTTTTTGTTTTTGTTTTTTTCTTTTTTTTTGTTTTTTTTGTTTTTTTTGTTTTTTTCTTTTTCCACTTTATCAGTGGTAATAGTCCTTTCCCCGCAAGTGAGATTGAAGCCGCTGCTGGGGATCCCAATCGGGCGGTGTTTGAGTCTCCTGATCGAGTCCCTTCTGGAGAATCTGATTCACCGCCTTGAAGTTGAGGGCTTTGTATTCCAAGGCCCTTCTGCAGGCAGCCTCCAGTCTTTTTGAACCATAACGAGACCCAAGACGCATCACTCCCTGGCAGGAGCGAAGCCCCAAGGCAGGATGACTCCGTTTTGCCAAAATCTCTTCCAGCATCCGGACGGTGCACTCTCCCACACTCTTGGCTTCATCCAACAAACGCTGGGGGGTGATCTCTAGCAGGGCCTGGTGTCCCGGAGGCAGGTGCTCTTTCTGGGTTCTAAACTGACCGCGATGGCTGGCACGGAGATGAACCGCAATCCGCACTCCCTTACGGTAAATCTCCACCGTAGAAACGGTGGCCCGGATATCATGGATTTCTCCCCGATAAAGATAAGACGCTGAGTAAAAACTATTCTCGAAGGCAATGTGGCTATCGGGATGTTGTTTGGCTTTCTTCCAGCAAGACAGCTCAAAGCCCCTTTCCGGCAAGGCTTTTAAAGATCCCTTCTCCAAACGATCAAAACGAGATCTTCTCGATTCTCCAAAACGACGATGCGGCTTTTCATGAAAGATCTCCAGATCCGCCCAAAGCTGGCCGTTGAGTTCAGAGAGTGAAGTAAACCTCCGATGCCGATGTCTTTGATAAAACCACTTCTGAAAAATCTGAGCCGCTCGTTCCACCAAAGGTTTATCCTTGGGCTTGCGGACTCGGGCAGGCAAAACGGCGAAACCATAATGCGCCGCGTATTCCGTGTAGCTGGGATTGATCTGGGGTTCATAACGGCAGGGCTTTGTTATCCCGCTCTTTAAATTGTCCGGGGTCGTCAGCTCCGGAACTCCTCCAAAATACTCGAAGGCATGGGTATGTAAATTCAGCCAGGTGGGAAGATCCTGGGAAAGGCAAAACTCCCCATAAGTAAAACGGGAGGCTCCCAGCACCATCAAAAAAAGCTGGGTATCCATCAGCTCTCCCGTCTTTAAATCCAGGATCGGAATCCCGTCGGTAAAATCAACCTCCGCCACCTTGCCCGGTTCATACTCCTTGTGAAAACTGAAGGCTGAGCGTCGATGAACACGCTCAAAATGCCTACAAAACTGGGAATAGCTTAAACGAAAACGACCTGCAGCACATTCCTCCTCCCACAAAATGCTTAAACCCACCTTTGATTTGACTACCTCATCGGCAATTCGTTGCCAGTCACAAACATTCACAGGCTCTCTTGCCGGCTTCTCCTTAAAATCAAGGATCAGTTTTCTTTCCAACTCCTCCTCACTCAAGGCCTCTGAGTAAACCAGACTCACTTCCTCGGCACGACCCCAGTACTTCCGAATCGTTTTACCTGACACCTTCAAAGCCCTCTCCGTTTGATTCTGGCTCATCCCCAACGATTTGAGTCGCAGCAAATCTTTCAGCTTGCGCATCCCGATCTCCTTCTTTCTGTGTTTGGACATAGGTCCTCCTTTTGAAAGAACCTAGGCCCATCCAACAGTCATTGAAGATCCGTCGCTATTTTTTAGAGGAAAAAGTGGGTCCCTATCCTTGCGAACCACCGGGTCCCTATCATGCGTACAGGTGGGGCCCTATCATGCGAACTCCAGGCTCCCTGTCATGCGCGCTGACA
>JADFYH010000062.1 GCA_015233135.1 Deltaproteobacteria bacterium | reverse complement strand
TCGTCGTCACAGCCAGAGAAATCCCCGCCATCGGCTGATTCATTTCGTGAGCCATGCCGGTAGACATCTCGCCCAATGTTGCCAACTTGGCGGTTTGAAAAAGCTGCGTCTGAGATTCAGCCAGTTCGTCTGCCTGTCGCTTGATCATCGCTTCATTTTTCTTTTGTTCGGTGATGTCACGAACTGTGGCCTGGAGAAACGTTTTTCCTTCCAAAGTCATTTGGGTCAGAAGCACCGTGGCCGGAAAATCTTCGCCCGAGAGCCGTCGGTGCGTCCATTCAAAAAAGTGCGACCCATTCCTTATCGCTGTTTCAATCATCTCTTTGGCTTTGTCACCGGAGGGACGTCCATCGGGTTGAAATTCGGGAGACACTTCCCAGGGCCCGTGAGAAGTAAAGTCCGCCTCATCCTTCGCAGCAAACATAGCAACCGTGGCTGGGTTTCCGGAGGTGAATTGCCACGTGGGCGGACCCAATGTCATGAGGGCATCACGCGAACTCATGAAGAGAGTTCGGTGGCGTTCTTCGCTGGATTTGAGTTTTTCCTCATTTTGTTTGCGGTCGGTGATATCCCTGAAAGCCGCAATAAAAAGACGTTCCTGCTCTACGCCGATGTCTTTGATGGCAATCTCCAGGGGAAAGGTTGTCCCGTCTCTCCTTAAGCCTTCCACCTCCACTGACTTCTCCAAAATATGTTTCTCGCCAGTTTTAAGATAGCGGTCCATGCCAGAAGTATGTCCAGACTGAAACTTCTCTGGAATAATTGTCAGGATCGGCTTGCCAATCAATTGCGCTGCTTCCTCGTAGCCAAAAAACTTCACCCCTTCCCGATTGATCATTTGAATCGTTCCCTCTGCATTAATGACAATGAGTCCCTCCAACATCGAATCAATGATCGTATCGAGGTAAGCTTTTGAAACCGTCACTTTTTTCAAATCAAGAGCCATCTGGTTGAGGTCGGCGGCCAATGAACCAATTTCGTCTTTGGATGACACGAAAACAGCCGCATCCAGTTGCCCCTCCCCAATCGCATGGGCTGCCGCAGCTAATCTCGATAAGGGTCGAGTTACTGTTCGACTGAAAATAATACTGAGCAGCACCAGCAGAGGGATGGAGATCAGAAAAAGGACACTCATTATTTTCAGCAATTGATGGACCGGAGCCAAGACAATTTTGGAAGGAACCTGGAGGAGGAGCATCCACCCATTTCCTTTGAAGGTATAAAGACCACTCTCCCGGGCAAACGCATGGATCTCATTTCCATTGGCATCCAAATGGGTGAATTCTTTGATGCCTGAAAACACATCTTTAGGGATCAACTTGAGATAATCCCATTCAGGCAGTATTTCTTCCAGTACCCCTTTACGATTATTATTCGAACAAAGAGTAAGCCCCTTATCGTTGACAAGATCAATATCTTCTGACTCTTCGTTTTTTACATTTTCTTTTATTATTTCTAACAGTCGGGCCGTTGCTACCCGAGCGACCACAACCCCAATCCTCTTTTGATCACGGTTCCTGACGGGAGAGGCAAAATAGAACATGGGGAATTGATATTCATCCGATATATGAACATCACTAGCGATACTCACCTTCCCCTCCTTAATATCGTCCCAATAAGGAGTTGTCGCGGAAGGCAGACCAATACGCAGCCCTGCTGTATCGGCTGTCCTTATACGCTCAGCATTAAAAAATGAGAGTGAGGTGTACACCTTGTAGTTGTTTCTATAATTAATCAGCACCTCCGTAATCTCCTCGGGAGTGGCGCTTTCGGAACGAAGAATCGGACTACTGGCCAGTGCCTGAATATCCCCTCCTCGTTCATAGAGAAAACGGTCAATGTTTTTCATGGCATCCACTGCATCGGATTCCATACCAGCCCGAATTGTTTTTTCCATCATGTCTGAAGTATGAATATAGACTATGGTAAAAAGAACAGCCGTCATCGCCATCCCGATCCCCACGAAAAGAAGTGTTAATTTGGTGGCGAATTTCATTTGTTCTCCAAAGCCTCCACAAACCGTGCATCAATGACTTGATCCATATCGGGCAGAGACGACAACTGCCCACGCTCCAGGTAAAAATTGGCGATCACTTCCCCAACACTGGCGAGAGACTCGACGCCTGAGTCTCTTCGCATCGCCCTTTTATTTTCAATCAAATCAAGGGCCTTGGCACCATGAAGTCCCGACGCCATCTCAGCCTTGTCCATCCCCACAGCCTTCGACATGATCGAGAGTGCCTCCTCCCGATGAAAGGTCTCAAAATTGAGCGCTTCAAAGAGAGACTTCAAAATCGCCCGGACCTCTTCCGGCCGTTCTTGGAGGATCCTGTCGTTCAAAACCAGAACATCGGTAATGATGCCTGGAGTATCGCCCGCCGTCGCCAAAATTTTATACCCAGCCTGTAAGGCCTTGGACTTTGTCGGCTCGTAGGTATGGCCGGCAGCTATCTTCCCGCTTTGAAGAGCTTCTAGTACATCGTGCGCAGGAACAACATCAAACCTCAGCTCCGTCTCTTTCAACCCAGCCTTTTCCAGGGCCGTCATGACAAAAAGATGGGAAAAGGTATTGACTCCTTCGACACCTACTTTTTTCAATTTCAACTCCGTCAAATCTTTTATTTCAGGTCTTCCAATGATGACATCCCCCGATGTGGATCGATCAACAACATAAACAACTTTTCCATAGTTCCCTGAAGCCCTTTGTAATATTGCATCTGTAAACACCTCAAAGACTCCATCCACATCCCCATTCACATAATGACCCGTGCTGGTAGTGTAGTTTTTCTCAAACACCAGCTGCACCTCCACACCGTTCTTCTTAAAAAATCCTTTTTCCTGCGCAATAAACGCGTGCGCATAACCCGCCCAGACATCAATAGAGATCTTGATCGGCGGCTTGCTAACCGGTTTCTGGCTGCAAGCGGTGAAGCCTAATAGAAGAGAGGCGATGAGAAGAATCAAGAGTGGTAATTTTTGGTGAGTGTTATGGTTCATTAGAAGTTCCTATGAAACGAGCAACCTCACCGTTATAGTCGTGC
>JADFYH010000061.1 GCA_015233135.1 Deltaproteobacteria bacterium | reverse complement strand
ACCAGATTTTTCAAAAATTCAGGAGTCATGCGAGTGGCAGAAGGAGCAGAAGGAGAGCAATAGCCTGGCAAAGCAAGATCCCTAAACGCGCTATCAAATCGGGCATCCAAATCAGTGATGGACAAACAGGGATCATAATCTTGCAACAAACGACTCAAAATCGGACGCACACGACAATCATGATCCACCAGTTGGCGGACATTGCTCATAGAATTGTAAGCCAGAATTGTTTCAATTCTTTGATTCAAAACCGAGCTGGATAAAGGAGGACAGGCACCAGGAGGAACAGAGGGCAAATGATTACCACAAACACAAACTTGAGGCTCTGGTATTGGTTCCGGCACTTGAGGTGCTGGCACTGACACTGGTTCCGGTGCACAACCCACAAAAGGAATTAAATCAAAAAAGACTGAAAAATTTTCCCAACCACTCGTCCAAAAATTTCTTGCCGGGGCTTGGGGGGCTTGAGCATAGCGGTTTGCAGTATTTTGAGAAGCATAGGTAGAAGGATTTGTCGTTGGAGGAAGAGCTGTGAGTCTTGCGACAACAACCGGCTCATCGGGATCGTGGGATACAGGCGCCTGGACAGGAATAAAACTTGCGGTCGGAATTCTTTTGGTACCCCCTTGTGAAGACATAAAATACCTCATTAAATAATATTGTTCTCCCCTCTTGTTTTGTTTATCGACTCCAAGAGAAAAAAGTTGCTAATGCGCTGCGTTGAGGGAACAAAATTTTTGTCATAAGTCTCCATCACAATTAAGGTATTTATTTTTTTATTTATGGATACACACCGTTTTGATATTCACAAACTCTCGAATGCCAAAATGCGAAAGTTCCCGTCCGTATCCGGAGCCTTTTATTCCTCCAAAAGGAAGTCGTGGATCCGATCGCACCATGTTGTTTACGTAACAGCATCCGGCTTCCAGGCGTTTCTGGGCAATTTCTTCACCGCGTTTTAAATCTTGGGTAAATACTGCAGCGCCCAAGCCAAACTCCGTATCGTTGGCCACAAAAATAGCTTCTTCTTCATCTTCAACAGGAATAATGGTCGCCACGGGACCAAACAGTTCTTCGGAGTAAGCGGGCATTCCTTTTTTCACTTCTGTCAAAATAGTAGGAGGATAATAGGCCCCCTTCCCTCCCGGAATTTTTCCACCCAAAAGAAGTTTCGCCCCTTTCAAAATACTTTCCGTCACCTGACGATGCAAGGCCTCTCGAAGATCCATCCTAGCCATGGGACCCATAGTAGTTGCGGCTTCAAAGGGATCTCCCAGCACCACTTTATTCATCTCTGTACTTAATCTTTGTTCAAATTCTTTTTGAATACTTTTCACCACAATAAATCGCTTGGCACAAATACAGCTTTGACCGGCATTTAACAAACGCGAAGCGCAAGCTAAGGTAACGGTTTTATCCAAGTCGGCATCTTCCAAAATCAGAAAGGCATCCGAGCCACCTAATTCTAAAACGGTTTTCTTGATGGCTCTTCCCGATTGGGCTGCTACCGTCTGACCCGCACGGGTACTCCCTGTTAAGGTGATTGCTTTAATTAAAGGATGCTCAATGAGTTTGGGTATTTGTGGAATATCGCAAAGTAGCGTCACAAACAAATGGACTGGGAACCCCGCTTCTGCAAACACATCTTCAATGGCAAGGGCGCAACCACTCACGTTAAAAGCATGTTTTAAAACTCCTGCATTGCCGGCCATGAGCGCCGGAACTGCAAAACGAAAGACCTGCCAAAAAGGAAAGTTCCAGGGCATGATGGCGAGCACAATACCGATGGGTTCAAAACTTACGTAGCTTTTTAAGGCTTCCGTTTTTACTTCTTCAGGGCTTAAAAATTTCTCTGCATTTTCTGCGTAATAATCACAAACCAAGGCACACTTTTCTATTTCCAACGCTCCTTGTTTGAGAGGTTTTCCCATTTCCAAAGCGATGAGCTTTGCAAACTCTTCTTTTCTTTTCAGGAGGATCTGCCCTGCTTTTTTCATCAAGCCCGCACGATGTGAAAATGCAGTTTTTCGCCAAGCTTGATGGGCATTTTCGGCGGCTTGAAGTTTGATTTGAATTTCATCAAAAGAGATTTCTTCGTAAATTTTTATAACTTCATTGCTGCTGGGGTTGATGGATTGGAGTGGCATAAGAATAAAAAAGGCTCCGATAAATCGGAGCCTTTTTATGAAAGGGAAAAAACAAAATCAGGATTTATTGTTCTGAGTTTCTGCTAAATCTCCCAAGTAAGGCAATTTCCAGCGTTCCCCCTGATAGGCTTTAACCATCAGAACAACCCACAACACCATAAAACCCAGCATGAGAAGCCACATCAGTAAACTAAAAATACTGGCCAAGGCCGAAGAAATAAACGCCAAGATTATGGTAAACACTGTCCCTACTATATATAACGCAGTGACAGCTCCTCCGAAGAAAATGGCCTGCCAGGCATGAAAGCGAACGTTTTTGTCATTTTTTTCAATGAGTATAAAAATAAGCCCTGTCACCCATGAACAGAGGTAACAAAGCAGCGAAGCCACATTGGGAGCGAGCCCGGAACCCCCCGCTGAAGAGTTTTGAACTGAATTTTGATCCGCCATTTTCATCTCCTTTTTATATAGAAATTTTAAGAAGCCTCAGTTTAACGAAAAAACAAAAAATGAAAAGTAAATAATGGCAAAAACTACTCCTGATAAAAGGAATCCAGAATTCCTTTATATTTTTCGCTGACTACTTTTCGCTTAATTTTAAGAGTAGGCGTCAACTCCCCTCTATCGATGGTAAAATCATCGGCCAAAATGGAAAAACGTTTAATACTTTCATAACTGGCCAGCTGTTTATTTTTTTCTTCAATCCGCTTTTTTACCATTTCAAATATCTTAGGGTGCCTCACTAATTGTTGATAGTCAAAGCTTCCCAAGTTTTGAACTCTGGCAAGTTCCTGCAAGGCATCCGGATTTAGTGTCACCAAGGCACTCAAAAATTTTCGTCTGTCTCCATGCACCATCACTTGAGAAAAAACCGCATCTGTCTTGAGCAGGTTTTCGATGTACTGAGGAGCAATGTTTTTCCCGGCCGCAGTAACAATGAGATCTTTTTTTCGATCGGTAATTCTCAAAAAACCCTTGTCATCAAATTCGCCAATATCCCCCGTTTTAAAAAAACCATCCGGAGTAAAAGATTCCTGAGTGGCCTCCTCATTTCGATAATACCCCTTACAAACATGAGCACCCCGAACCAGAATTTCTTTATCCCTGGCCAGTTTAATTTCAACGTTCGCCACAATAGGACCCACCGTACCAAAACGGTAACGATCGAGTTTATTGCAAGTGATAGCTGCCGTGGTTTCGGTAAGACCATAGCCTTCCAAAATCAGGATATTTGCCGCGTCAAAAAATTCACCAATTTCCTGGGACAAAGGAGCTCCTCCTGAAATGAAAAACTCCAACCTGCCACCTAAACGTTCATGAAGTTTTGAAAAAACCAATCTCTGGGCAACTTGATATTGCATTTGATCCAACATAGAAAAGGACTGATGGTTCTGACGTGCCCTGCTCCGTTTCTTTCCTAAAGCCACTGCCCATTTGAAAACTTCTTTTTTATAGAAGGGGGCTGATTCGAAATCTCCCATCACCTTGGCATAAATTTTTTCAAAAATTCGGGGGACCGACACCATAAAGTGAGGTTTGATTTCTTTGATATTCTCCAAGAGCTTATCAATACTTTCTGCGTAAGCCTGAATAAAGCCCTGAGTCAGTTGATAAAACTGAAGCGCACGTGCCAAAATGTGCGCCAAAGGCAAAAAGAGTAAACTTTCTTTTCCTTCACTCAAATCAAAAATTTGATTCAGGGCATCGATTTCAGAGCTAAAACATTCGTGAGTTAAAGCAACTCCCTTGGGTTGTCCCGTTGTTCCGCTGGTGTAGACTACCGTTGCCAAATCTTTCAAATCGATAGCACCAATCAAGGCCTGAAAATTTTCTAAATGAAAGGGGGTGTCTTTGATAATTTTTTTAAAAGGAAAAACTTCTTCTTGCGAAACTTTGTCAAATGAAATGATCTTCTTCAAATAACTCAATTCTGAACGAAGCGAAGAAATTTTTGCAAGCTGACTTGTCCCTTCGATGAAGGCAATTTCGGCCTGGCAGTGATTTAGAATATAAGCCACATCTTTAGGTAAAGTAGAATGATAAATGGGAA
>JADFYH010000060.1 GCA_015233135.1 Deltaproteobacteria bacterium | reverse complement strand
CTTAAGAATGGACCAGTAAATGCCGTTCCTGTCTGGTAATGAGGGTGTGCCAAGATGTCTTTACTCGGCTTAACAGCTTTAAACATTGACGGTGTTTCGGGTGGAATTCCTGGAGTGGGTCAGCCCTCGGCTCCGCTTTCAACAGCTGTTTCCAGGAGGGCTCTTGTTTCCCAAGCCCGGCAGCTCTCTCCGGAGTTGCGGCATCAGTATGAGAATTTACTTTCGGGTCATGGCAGGGCCCTTGGAAGAGACCTTCAGGATTTAAGATCCTTTCTGGAAAGATCAGGAGCTGCTGAACAAACGCCCCTTTCCACTCGTGATTTATTGCTTGCCTTGCAAATTCTGGAACAATCGGATCCCCGAACTCAAAGGAGCGCGGTGTTTCATGATCTGGCAGCTTTATTGGTGCAACGATTGGCCAGTCAGCGATTTGCGGAGGGGGAGGCTGCCGTTTCGGTGGCCTTGATTTTGAGGTCACGCTCTTTATTGCTTGCCCATGCCAAGGCCTCTCAACGCGTTCAACTTCAAGCCCAATTTCAGCAACAAGACAGACTTTGGAGAAGATCCGAGCATTTGCAGGCGCTAGAATCGGTGATGAGTGCGTTTTTGGCCCAAAGCTATGCCGTTTATGCCTCTCAACATCCGGGGACTTTGGATTCCCAACAAATTGAAGGTAAAGTTCAGCATTTTATAGAGGCCTATAATCGTCGGGTTCAAGACAGTTCCGAAAATTTGGAAATCGATTTGACTGTTCCGCTGCAGGCGCTGCTGCACGAAGAGGCCTTTAGGAATGATTTTGTGCTTCAAGCGGTTTTTTTGGGACAAATTCCCGCCCACCAGGCCTTCCAAAGATTTCTGAGATCGGTCTCCTCCTGTGAGGGAACTGCCTTGCAGGTGCAGACTCAAAGCCTGGTGTTAGCCAGAGAGCTGGGGAACTGTGCGCGCGGATTTGTGGGAGATCTGCTGGATTTAAGCTGTAACGGCTTTCGGATGCTGGCTTCCATCTGCCAGCTTTTTCCTGAAGACCTGCAAGAACTGGAATTGAACTCCCAGGAAAAAATACAAAACCTGGCCAATCGGCTCTGGGATTGGAGTTGTGGAATTGAAGAACTCAGCTCGCTTCAGGTTGAGGCCTGGCAAAGACGGGGAAACGAGGCGGCATGGAACGAAAGCTATCTCAGTTTTGCCAGCCATCAGGCGCGAAGCCTTTCCCAAACTCGAGGGCTACTGAGAGAAGAGGCCCAAAGACTGGGAAATGAGCTGAGCTGGGTGGCGGGGGAACAGGAACTGTCTACCTTGTTGAGAGAGCACAGTCTGATAGGCGTCCGAAGTTTTGGAGAAGCCACTACCCCCTTACTAGGCGCAGTTGCTGCAGTGCTTGGAGGATGGATAGGACTTTTGGGAAGAACTCCCCTCTCGGCAGCCCTCATTGGTGGAGGATCCAACGGCGTGGTGCAGGTGGTGGGACAATTGTTGCGCCAGCTTTATCTGGAGCATCAGGAGGTCTCTTTAAAAGAGGCCTTGACCCAAAGTGTGCAATCGTTTGTCACCGGGGCTGGCTGCGGCCTGGTGGGTCATGGGATGAGCTCCGTCCTCATGCTGGCAAAATCCCAGCGAGGCCTGGGGATGATGAGCGAGACGGGCTTGAGGGAGTTTCGTTGGAGCTTGTTGCGATTTGGCGGAGAGGAAGTTCATTTTTGGAGCGATGTGCTGACTGAAGTTGCGCTGGATGAAGGGGCCAGTAGCTTGGGGGCAAATCGCAATATTCAAAATCGATTAGGATTGTCTGTGCCCAGTGCAGGCAACGATGATAAACCCGACACACACTGGTTTTTTAAGATATTCAATAATGCCATGGGAGAACGGGTGGGAGATGTTTGGGGAGAATGGGGACATGAATTTGTTCATGCCTTAAACATTCATTTCGATCAACACATCCAACTTGAGAGGGTCCACCACGATTTTCAAGAGGTGTTTGATCTTTTAGGCCCGCTTCAACGGGAGGCCGAAGAAAGTTTGAGCCAGTTTTTGCTTTCTTATCAGGGGGAAGGTGGAAGCGTCCAGCGGCTCATCAGCCAGATACGCAACCTGGGTGAGGTGAGAGAAGTGCTTCATGAAATCTGTAGCAGAATGGTGGCCACGGCAGTCGTTGCAGAAGCCCCAGTTGCCCTGCCGGTTTTATCCATACAGCTTCTGATTCACGCCTTGGGAAATCAGGTTTCTCTGCAATGTATTGAGCAGAGAATTGATCAGCAAGCTGGGCATTTTTTGACAAAGGCAAAGCTGGGGGAAGCGAGTCGCAGAATCAAGGAGAGCTTAAGAGGTTATTTTGCCTCCCTCTACGCCCCCGAAGAGCAGCATCGGGTGTTGAGAGAGATCAGCCATTGTGCGGCAAAACTGGAAAGGGTGTTACATCCAATCCCTACCCTCCCTCCCCTTAGCGCAAACGAAGGCAGTCGCAACCAGACTGTCCTGGCAGGGCTTCAAGAACAACTATTGCAGCGAATACTTTTTAGTGAGTCCTCTCCCAACCTGGATTTAGAAAGGAGTGTTAAGCGGGTGGCCAGGCTGATTCAAAGCCGGCAGGCATTGATCCAAAAAACACTTCCTACCGAATTACAGACGGATGCTCTCTTGAGGGCCCATTTTCTTTCGAACCTTTTGAAGGAGCCCCGTGCACTCAAAAGCAAGGCAAGGGGCTTATGGGAGGGCATTCAAGGCACTTACGCTCAGCTCTACCCCGATATTGAGGTTTCAACTCCAGGGATCTATCGCAGTGCTGCCCCCACCCCAAAGCCCACCCTGGCGCAGTTTGCGGTGTTTGTTTTCGAACAGGCAAATCCCTTGCTCAGCCCTTTGGCATTTCTTCAATCGCTACAGGGGAGAAGACTTAGCTTGAGTTTTAAAGAGGGAAAGCTGCAATTTAAAGAGAGAGAAGAAGCTGGGGAGATGATAGAAGCTAAGGCCCAGGCTGGGGATAGAGGGAATCCTGAAAAGGGGAATCAGGGGCAGAGAGAAGAAAATAATCAAGAAGCAGGGCAAAACGTGGAAGCAGCAACAAACAAACCGGGCTACAGAGAGCAGCCCGCGGCAAAATCCAACATCCAAATCCCCTCTCCCTCGAGGGGAGAGGGTGACAATTTGCTGAACTCTCCTTCCCTGGGCGCCGATAAAACTCCTGCTGCCTCAAAAGGAATCGGCCCTCTGAAACTTAATCCAGACGATCATACTCCGCAGGTGACTCCAGAACTTTTGCAAACAGTAAAGAAAACCCCAGCCTCCGCACAGGCTGAATTATTTGTGAGCTTAGAAGATGGCTCTGCAATGGGTCGGGAAGCAGTTCAGGGAGAAGTGCTGCAGGCCTTGCGAGATGAAGGGGGAGCAGCAAATCCAGCCAGCTCGCCTTCTGCTCCTCCAGTCCATTTAAGGAGAGTGGCCGAGATTATAGTTTCTGTGCATGAGAAAATAAAACCCCTCTTTCAAGAGAATCAGTTGGCTCTTACTTTGAGAGATATCTTGAGATCGGTCTCGGTGATTCAGGCCTTGAATCATGTAAATTCTGAAGCGGATATTTTTAAAGATTTAACGACATTACTCCAGGGTCGTGTGGGTGAGGAAGGCGTAAAATCTTTAGTGGTAGAAGCTATTTTAGAAATACAAAAAGCAATACTTCCCCAGGAAAGCCAGTCCGCCCAAGCCCTTCGGGAGGAAGTAAAAAGAATTATTCGTGAAGGAAGAGAGAATCCCTTAGATGAGTTTCTAAAAAGTTATTCTGAAACTCTGAAAATGGATTTTAAAATATTGCGAGAAATTCTTTTCAATTCCTTGTCGAGAGAAGAGAGAGAAGAAATTGCCTATTTGGGGATGAGTGTTTCTGACAGAATTGCTTGGGTTCAACGCTATAAAATAAAAGCAGAAAAAGAATGGCTGAAGTCACTGGTGCAAGGGGAAGAAAGGGATGCGAGGGGATCTGTTCGACGCTTTGCAGTACAGGCCCTGGGGGAATTGGGAAGTGCAGCAGAGCTGGAGTGGTTGAAGTCATTATTAGTACGAGGGAGAAAAAGAGATGCGGATGGAGATGTTCGAAGCTCTGCAGTAGCGGCCCTGGGGAAATTGGGGGGTGCAGCAGAGCTTGAGTGGCTGAAGTCATTTTTACGAGGGGAAGAAAGGGATACGAGTGAGTCTGTTCGAAGCTCTGCAGTAGCGGCCCTGGGGAAATTGGGGGGTGCAGCAGAGCTTGAGTGGCTGAAGTCATTTTTACGAGGGGAAGAAAGGGATACGAGTGAGTCTGTTC
>JADFYH010000059.1 GCA_015233135.1 Deltaproteobacteria bacterium | reverse complement strand
AAAGTCCCTCCCAAACTCCTCAGTTTATCTAAAAAATCAAAAATGTAGTGGCACAAGGAAACCCTTCGCCTACAACAACTTGAAATATAAAACCTTTTTATTTTCTGGTGTCAAAGTCGGGAGGGATGACCTTTACAGGAAACTTGATGTCTCGTTTGCGAGCAAGGTTCCCGGAAAACTCAAATGAAAGCCCTAATGCGCATCAGTATATTAAGGAACTGGAGATAGTAAATAATCTGATGTGGGATCCTCAGGTAAATATGGAATTTGCTCATGAGAATCCCTTTACAGCCCTTCCTCTTTCTAATCATGTGAACTATGTGGGAAATTACTGGGTCACAAGACCTGCCTATCCTTACGGAATGTTCGACATGCATTTGGGAACGCATGATGTGACGCTGACCAGGGCCTATGTGTTTGACAATCACATGCAGATGTATCCTGGATTTCAAGATTGGCAAATGGAGTATTGCTGCAATGATTTCAAACTCTATGGAGGAGACCAGCTCATGCCCGATTGGGCTGTTTCTTTGCCCAATTCTTTTGTGGCTCCCCATATTAGTTTTACCCCTCAACCCAGCGGAATTTCTTTGATAGATTCTATCTATAAAACCGCGGGGGCTTTTCCACGCGATCCTATGGATAGGCGTTTAATGAGTTCTGTTTGCTCCGGAAATATTGATCCGACGGTGGTGAATATCAACCCCACTGCCACAGCGAGCAATCCTGGGGGAGATAGCTTCTTGATGGATCCTGCCGCTCCAAGCCCTGTAGATACTGATGGAGATGGTATGCCTGATGCCTGGGAAATTGCCCATGGCTTAAATCCCAATCTTGCCGACAACAATGGCACGAACTTGTCGACAGAAGGCTATACCAATCTGGAGGTTTATCTGAATGAGCGGATGAATCAGCTCATAGCTCAAGATGCGAGCATCAGTTCGCAATGCGCTTATTAGAAAAAAGGAGACAAACTTCAAAAAAAGCCCCGATTTATCGGGGCTTTTTTTTGTACTTTCTAACGATTTTAGTGGAATTGTCTTTGTACTCCCTGATATCTGCCGAGGTATACGTAAAAGAACCTTTTTTAAAAAAGGAGGAGCTATGTCATTTTTAAAGAGACGGAGAAGCTTGTTCTTTTGGATGCCATTCGTAGTCCTAACGACTGCCTGGGCAGGAGACGTCCATGCAGACTGGTATGCAGGAAGGCGCGATTTCAATCTGAGGCAGGGCCAGAGTTTTACGACCAGCATTTCCATCGACCGGTATGGAAATAAAAATCCCGCGTATTTTCGACTCGTAGGGGCAAATGGAATTACAGCGGTGGTAAGTCCTGCTCCAATCACTGGAAATACAGGAGCTGTCACCTTTACAGTTGCTACGAATGCGCCTTTGGGAATGCAAAATCCGTTACTGAGAGCAACTATTGGAAATTCTGTGAGTGATCAGCCCTTTGCCATCAATGTGCAAGCAGCCCCCGTTGCTGTCCTAAGTTTCTCTCCTGCTTCACTGAGCTTTAATGCCCAGGCCGGTGGAAGTACTGCGACTCAAAGTGCCTCCTTAAGAAATTCGGGGACGGCGGCAGTGACAGTCAGTTCCTTGAGTTTATCGGGGACCAATTCCTCGAGGTTCAGCTTGAATGCCACAGCCTGTAATGGGAGGAGTCTGGCCGCAGGGGCCAGTTGTTCAGTGAGCGTGAGTTTTAGCCCCTCTACGGCAGGAAGTTTTAGTGGACGGGTGAATGTTTCGAGTAGTTTAGCCACGAACCCAAGCCTCACTTTGAGTTCTACAGTAACCCCTATAGTTATCACCATGCCTGCAGTGAGTGTTACTCCTGCCTCTCTTTCGTTTTCAGCATTGATAAGAAACAGCGCCGTCGCACAGAGCGTGACTGTGCGCAATTCTGGAACCGCTCCTTTGGCGATTAGTGCGCTGAGTTTGGCGGGAAGTTCTGCCTCTCTTTATAATTTGAACGCCTCCGGATGTGCGGGGAGAAGTGTTGCGGTGGGAGCAAATTGTAGCGTGAGTGTCGGCTTTAATGGCTCTCCTACGGTGGGAACCTTTAGCGCTCAGCTGAATATTGTGAGCAATGCGGCAACAAATCCAGGTGTTTCTTTGAACTCTGTTGTGACGGCACCCACTGTAGCAGCTACCACAGCACCTACTACAGCACATGCTGCAACAACAGCGCCTACAGCAACAGGCCTTCTTGCCTTTCCGGAAGCCCTTGGTTTTGGCGCCTTTGCTACTGGGGGTCGTGGAGGGGATGTGTGCATCGTCGCCAACTTGAATACCTCGGGTGCAGGTTCTCTGCAGGATTGTATTGATTCTGCTACAGGCCCACGAACTATTGTTTTTAGGGTCAGCGGGCTTATCAATAATTACATCGTGTTTAGGGGTAAAAGTCATATCACCCTTGCTGGACAAACTTCTCCGCAAGGCATTATCGTGAGGGGAATAAATACCGATGAAGCGGGTGCGGGCTGGTGCGATCAGAATGAGGCCTGCCTGGCTGCCTCGCTGAGATCGTCCGACTTGATCGTCCGCAATATTCGCACACGGCCGAACGGAGAAAATGGACTAGCTTTAGATGATGGGTTGCGTATCCGATCGGCCAGCAATTCCATCTTTGACCATATCTCCACCGAAGAAGCGAGTGATGAATCGATTGAAATTTCTTTCTCTCACGACATTACGGTGCAGAACACACTATTGGCGGAAACCCTGGGGGGGCACCTTTATAATGGAATGCTCATCAATTATTCTGCCCCTCGTATCGGAATGCCTTTGGATAGGCTTTCGTTGATTAATAACAACTGGAACAGACTTTTGGGGCGCTTCCCTGAAATTTCTCGTGAGAGTCCCTACGCTCATGAAGACATTATGGAGATTGAAATTATCAATAATCTTCTTTGGGATCAACATGCCGCCGCGGATGTTTCCAGTGTAAATCCTTTCACAGGGCAATATTTGGCCTATCATCTCAACTGGATTGGAAATTACTCAGTGACTCGCACTACCGGCTTTACCCGACCTGGTGAACCAATTTATGGAGCTTATCCCTTTGGGATGATCGACATGCACATGTGGGACAGGCTGGTTCCAACTACTGTTGCTTATTTTTCGGATAACCACATGCAAAGCTATCCCACGCTGATGGATTGGGCTTTAAACTACTGCTGCAATGATTTCTTCACCAGCTATGCCTCTTCTGCGCGAGATCTGCTTCCTTCTTATGGTTCAACAGTTCCCAATGTTTTTACTGGCTCGCATGTAGACCATACCGCTTTGAGTGCTGATCAGGTTAAACGTCATGTGTTTGAAAATGTGGGTGCCTTTCCCAGAGATGCGGAAGACCATCGTTTGATGGGAGCCGTCTGTTCCGGAGTGATTGATCCTACAAATGTCTATGAAAATCCCTATGGTGATGCTTTTTCTATTACAAATAATGTAACCGATTTTCCTGCAGATTCGGATAACGATGGAATGCCCGATGCCTGGGAAATTTCCCATGGCCTCAATCCCAATGTGGATGATCACAATGGAACCAACCTATCTGGTGAAGGTTATACCAATATCGAGGTCTATTTGAACGAGTTGGCGAATCAAATTGTACATGTCGATAGTTCGCATTGTTCCTTTTAGTTAAGGCTCGGTTCGTTAAAAAAAAAGCCCCGATCAAAATTGGGGCTTTTTTTATAAAAAAATAGCAACGAATTCCCAATCCACCCGATAACTTTCATTTCACGAGGAGTAAGTTTTTCTTTAAATCGAAAGTTGCAATGTGGTTAGAGAAGGGAATGAGTAAAATTAAGTTCTCTTTTTCTGACTTTCCAAAAATTCCTGAATAGCTTTTAATTCTTCAATTTCTAGTTGGTCTCTCGGCCTTTGAGTATCCTTACTCAAAATAAGGTCTGCCAAACAAACACAGGGGAACTGAACTCCATCCACTTCTTTCACTTCACGTTTGGAGTAGGCATCCTCAAATTTTAATTTTCCTGCCCGAAGTAACAAATCCACTCGGGGTTGGTCGCCAATAATCGTGAAAGGTTTTTGAATGACGTCTTCGGCTAATGTCTCGTTTGCCATTCCCAAGAGTTGGGATTGAGCTAAGGCGTGTAATATTTTTTCTGTATTTTCCAAATCTTTTGGAATGAGTACATCGATGTCTTTGGTAGATGTCAGCGCGCATGACAGGGAGCCTGGAGTTCGCATGATAGGGCCCCACCTGTACGCATGATAGGGACCCGGTGGTTCGCAAGGATAGGGACCCACTTTTTCCTCTAAAAAATAGCGACGGATCTT
>JADFYH010000058.1 GCA_015233135.1 Deltaproteobacteria bacterium | reverse complement strand
TCGTCGTCACAGCCAGAGAAATCCCCGCCATCGGCTGATTCATTTCGTGAGCCATACCGGTAGACATCTCGCCCAATGTCGCCAACTTGGCGGTTTGAAAAAGCTGCGTCTGAGATTCAGCCAGTTCTTTCTCCACTTTCCTTTTTTCGGTAATATTTTCCTTGATGGCAATGTAGTGGGTGACCACACCCTCCGGGTTTCTCACAGGCGATATTTTTGCCACCTCAATAAAAAGTTCTCCGTTTTTCTTTTTGTTGACAAATTTACCTTCCCAGATCTTGCCCGCCGTTAGGGGCTTCCAGCGGTCTTGAATCGTTTCAGGGGGCGTTTGGTCGGTGTGCAAAACACGCGGATTTTTGCCTATCGCTTCCTCAGGAGTATAACCAGTCAATTCAGTAAATTTTGGATTTACAAACTCAATATCACCCTGCGTGTTGGTGATCACAATCACCGTAGGGCTCTGCTCGATAGCGAGCGACATTTTTAGAAGAGAAGTGTTTGCGACGCTGAGCCTCTGACCTCTCAGTCGAGATCGCTGATACAGCTGCAGCACAACAAACATGAGAAGAGCCACAAGAACACCAACGAATGGAATCAGATCAATGCCATAGGGATAAGTTTTTGAAACAAGATCCTGATGATCTCCATAGTGCACAAGAAAATTCTTAAAATAGAGGGCTCCTAAAAAAATCAGGATGCCGATCAAGATCGAAACCATATTCATCAGGGGCGATCCGCGCCACCAGCAGCGGAAGTAATCTGAGAGAGAGTCTTTCATCATTTTATGAGCTGCTCCTGATAAGGCACAACATCGACAGTTGCCGGGTGAACAAGTTTCGAAAATTCTTTGCCCACCAGGTCTGGAGTGACCGTATCGCTTCCGGAAAACAAGGCAGAGGCACAGATGCTATCCAGCATCTTGACGGCTTTTCCTGGAAAATACTGGTTCGGGAGGAATTTCGCCGCCAGCTCGACACATTTCACAACTGCATCTTCCCGAATCTCCACCCGATGATGTTTTTCATAAATGCCCTTGATGCCCATGAGAATTTTGATTGTCTGCTGAGCATCCGGCTCCGGAACCTCCACCACCTGGAATCGCCTGGCCAGCGCCCGATCTGGCTCGATGTATTTGCGGTATTCCTCGTACGTTGTCGCACCAATGCAGGGAAACTCACCGCGTGCCAGATACGGCTTGAGAATGTTTTCAGCTCCCGTAGAACCCTCCGCACTGCCCATCCCCAACAGCGTATGGATCTCATCAATAAACACAATGAGTTTTGAGGCATTGGCCTTCACTTCTTCCAGCAAAGCCTCAATTCTTTTTTCAAATTCACCCCGATATTTTGTGCCCGACACCACGGCATTGAGATTGAGCGTAAAAAGCCGCTTCTGAAGAAACGAGCGAGGCACATCGCCCTGGACGATCCGCCGGGCCAGTCCCTCAACGATAGCCGTCTTTCCAACCCCTGCCTTGCCCACCAAGAGAGGATTGTTGGCCTCCATCCGCGAGAGGACCTTCAAACACTCCTGAATCTCGGCCTCACGCCCCACCATGGGCTTGATCTTGTTCTCCAAAACAAGCTTGGTCAGATCGATTCCGAATCTCTCCAGTGACTGCATCGACCGATTGCCGAGATCTCCGCGAAAATTGTCGAAAATGGGTGCGATCTCGGGGGGAAGATCGAGAGTCGGGGCCAGGATGACCAGAAAACTTCCAGCCCTCGTCAGAGCCTCAGGCATAGATTTGATCGCCGAGATCATCTCGGCAAATTCCGAGCCTTGCAGGCTCTCCCGCATCAGATAGTAATGAAAATCTTCCAGCAAATAGACGGCGTTCTTGATGGGTTCGTTTCGGATGGCACCCAACACTTGAAAGGGTGACAGCTTTTTATTCCGATGCAGCAAAAAGGTATCCTCCTCCGCGTAGGTCGCAGCGGTTACCGCCTTCAACCCCTCTGCGTAGGTCCACTGAAATGGCCTGAGCCTCATCGAGCGGGCCACACTCACAAACTCATCCATCAGTTTTCTGGAATCGCTGTACGACGCGAGGATGAGCGGCTTTCCTGCCCGGAAGGGAGACGACAATATAGACTTGTCGGCGTGGACACTGATTTTCACGTCCATCGCAGAAGCTCGCACAGGCGGGTGCTGTTCTTGTGGAGTTTCCCATTCTACAACGCTTTGCGGCTGCTCAGGACGATTCTCTTCAGCAGCAATCTCAGCAGAATCTCCCAGCAGTGACAGGTCAAACCAGCTGAACTCAAATCCATCCATCCGCTGTTTTTGTTGGGCAGGCCCCAAACGCTCGAAGGGGTCGGTGAAGTAAATGACAATGTCAAATTCATACGGGCTGGGGATCTCGCGTCTTTCCTCCCAATTGGCGTCCCCACGCGTTGCAGACCCTAAGCGCTGCAAGCGGGAAGTAGTCTCAACACGGTAACTCTTCTCAAGGTAGATATTTGAGGGCTGAACAGGGTCGTAGAGAAGCAACTTCAATTCTCCGGCAATATCCCGGTTGATCAGTTGCTCCAAATCTTTCACCAGGCCCGTCTCAAGATGTTCTGGAATAATTTGGTAATATTGGTTGAATAACCGGACATCCGATCGGATTCGATCGATGAGGTCGCGTTTGTTTCCAGAGACTGGATTAAGTACAATCTGCAAGATTTCTCACCACTTTTTCTATTTTAGAGGCGCCCTTAGATCTCGCTCAGATCTCCCACACGCATCTTGACGTCCAGAAGATGCTCTCGCACATCGCCCAAGGCATCATGGTAATCCACCAGTCTGTTTTCGATATTTTTGTTCTTGTCTTCCGTGGCATGGCGCCACTCGTCGACCTTTTTTAAGCGATCGGCCACTTTGATTTTTCTCTTCATCACCAGGGGCAATTCCCGATCCAGCTTTTCGAGACCCGCCTTGATCCGTGCACTTTTATCTTTGACCTCTTTGGAGAGTCCGAAGAGTTCTGCATTCACATCCCACAGGGCAACCGATTTTTCCTTCAAGGAACTCAACTGCGAAAACGACTCCTTCATCCCTTCTTCAAACTGGGGAATCCTTTGTTTAAAGGCCTCGGTGGCAATCTCCCTGTCCTTAATCTGTTTTACCAGATAACAGGACTCCCCCGAGAGTCGCACGCTCTCGGATTTCACAAATTCCAACTGCCGCTCCAGCTCAACACGCTGTTGTTTCAGATAAGTAAATCTTTCGGTGGCTTCCAGGAAACGGATGGCGCCAGAATCGAGCAGGTCCCTAAAAATCAGATGCGCCTCGCTTTGATCCAGCGTGAAATATTGCCGAATCTCATCGGCACTCTTCAAGCCTTCGATGCAACTCAAAAAATCGGTCTTAACGGGGTCTCCTGCCACCACATCGCGATCAACCACCAGCGGATAGCAGTCCTTCATGGTATCCCAGCCCAACATCAATTTTTTCTTCAATTGGGAAGCGCTATTCTCCATGGGAGTTTTCCTTCTTGTTCGCTAAAAGGACGATCTCTCGATAGGCATCGTTTCTTTCTTCTTCTGTTTTTTTCAAAATTTCTTTCAGACGGTTCACTTCTTCGCTTGCAGTCTGCATCTGCGCGGCTTCGTTTTTGTAAAGACGTTTAAACTTTTCCATTTCTTCCACCACCAAATCAAATCGCCTGTTGAGATCTTCCGTCATCGTCGAAGCCTTCTCGACCTGTCGGAGTCTCTCTTGAAGCGCTTCGTTGGTTTTTCTAAGCGTAGCCCTTTCTCTGTCATGAATCCGCGCCTCGGATTTCAAAGCCACATTCATCTCTAGAGAATCTCTCAATTGTTTTTCAAGGTCGCTGATCACCCCCAACATCTCGTTCGCCACCACGTCCAGCCGCTCATTGGAAACACTGGCAAGGTCTCCCGTTTCGATCCGAGAGATCTCTTCCAGACGCTCCTTGAGACTGGATATCTCGGGAGAGGCCCTTAGATTTTTGCGAGGGTGAGAAATTGCCTGGTTTGCCGATACTTCAGATTCGTTGTTCATTGCGAACTGCCTCCGCTTTGAGCTACTTTGTCGTAATAGAGCATCTTGCCATTTTTGATTGTACGGTTGAGATCGTCAAGCAGATCTTGCATGGATTTCTCCGACGACTCTACCTTTTCTATCAATTCTTTTTTCTGACCGCGGACATGCCCCAGCAGCACTTCCAGGTACCCGAGCATATTCTCGGAGACGCCCGCCTCGCCTCGGGTAAATTCAAAGTTTCTCTTCAGAAGCTCATAGCGTTTTGCCATGCTGGCCAAATGTTCATACTCCCCTTCGATGTATTGAACTGTCCGGTTTTTTTCACCCATCAGAAACTGGATCTCCAGAAGCACCTTGTTGTACTCCACCTGAGTATTAGCCGCCTTGTTCTGAATTTCCCGAAGCCGCTCCTTGGCCTCCTCGTGAAGTTTCGAAATCGTGTTCAATTTCTCCTTCAAAGACTTGTTCTGCTCAAAGGCCTCCTGATTCGCAGCAGCAGTGCGTTCGATCTCTTCGGCAACAAGACGATTCAGACTATTAAGCCCTGCAATCCTCTGCTCGATCGTTTCTGCAGTCGATTGCACAACTGCTCCTTCAACTTGTGCCGCATCAGTATTTGCCGATTCAGCAAGCGAAGAAACAGGGACCTCCAAAACATTGGAAGAGACAATCCCAGAAACCTCTGAAGACCGCTTCGCCTCAAGGACACGACCCAAGTCTACCTGGATCTGTGAAAGCTCCAGTCTCACCGCCTCTTTCTTTTCCGTTTCAGCAGGCCCCGGTTTTTCAAAAAGGGCGTCCACCTTACGCACCCGAGCATGCAGCATGACATTTTTTGTTTGTTGTGAGTGCGCTGTAAGATTCCCAAAAATAGGAGTATAATCTTTCCTAATCACCCCAAGAGAGAAGCCCGCCTCTACGAGACGCAAGATAAACGCAA
>JADFYH010000057.1 GCA_015233135.1 Deltaproteobacteria bacterium | reverse complement strand
CAGAAAAAAACAAATTGCATCGATAGGGACCCACCTATAAAAAGAAAAAATAAGATCCGTCGCTACGCTCCGAGTGGGTCCCTATCCTTGCGGATCACTGGGTCCCTGTCTTGCGATTTCGCAAAAAGTTCATCTCTCCAGTTATGCCAATTTAAGAGAAGAAGTCGATCAACATCAAAAAGCAGTAGAAGGGGCTTGGGTAAGAGAGGAAATCACAGCGTGGAGGAAATTGGATTGCGCTTGGCAAGATCAAAGAATCGGGGAAATTCGTGAATCTCTTCGAAAAGAGATTGGACAGTTGAAAGAAGCAAGCAGTGCAGAACAGAAAATGGAATGTCTGCTTCGTCTAAAACCCATTAAGGAACTTTTATCCTGGATGCAGCTTGAATTGGCTCTTGAATCAGACCGTAGGAAAGATGCGCTCAAAGAATTGAAGCAGATAGAAAGGCGTTATCGAGAAGCCGGTTACGATAAGGTCGCGGATCATTTTCTGGAGTTGGCCCAACAATTAGAACAAGAAATTTCTAGCCGGCGTGTTTATAAAGACCTCCGTATTGAAGACACGGATGATCCTGCACTTTTTATTCGCATGGGAGCTCTGCATCCGGAATTACTCAACTGTTTTAATCCCAATGCCAATCCTACTTTTACCCAGAATGTGGTGGCGGCCCTGGGTTCTAAAAATATGCGACTGGTGGTGGTGAGAGAGCAGGGTCACATTGTGGCAGTGGCCATGATGAAGGTGAAACAGACTGAAGAAGGGGAAGCGGTTTTATTTTTGGAGAAGGGGCTTTATCGCAAAGGTTACGATTTTAGGCGGGAGATGCTGGATCATCTTTTGAAAAAAGCAAAAACTCTTCCCATCCCCACACGCGTTGCGACTCAAATTATGGGTCAGGTGAGAGAGGAAGATCCTACTCTATTTGGAACCGGGGCTTATACGAGGAGTGTTTATGAGGAGGCGGTGTTTGGACTGAGGGCATCCAATAATGTGAGGCATCGGGGGAGATGGGTGGAAAGTGCGTCCAAGATCCCCCTCTCCCCGACCCTCCCCCTCCAGGGGGGAGGGAGTTTAGGGTCCCCTCTCCCTCGAGGGGAGAGGGTTAGGGAGAGGGTGGCCTCTGCTGTACTAGGCATCGGTACCTCCAATAAAACGATTGAACAATACATCGCTGAACTCAAGGCCGCCAGTGTGACTTGCGTCGTGGATGTCCGTCAAAACCCGCAGAGCCAATGGTTCCCCCAGTTTAATCGAAGGGCTTTGGAAGCAAGTTTGGCAAAAGAAAATATTCACTATGTGTTTATGGGCGATACCTTGGGGAATCCAAAAATAGCCGGGGAAAGAAGTCTGGAAAATTTTGAGCGGCAACATCGGCAAACAGAAGCTTATAGGCGAGGGCTTGATCAGCTTGTGAAATTGATTCGTGAAAATGAAGGAAAGGTGGCGCTCACCTGCTCTGAAGGAAAAGAACAGGAATGTCATCGGAGCTTTATTCTAAGAGATCTATTGGCTCTTCCTTTCTAGTTCGCGATAAATCCAAAAAGTCCTGTAAACCGCGGTCCAATTCGTCATCACCGCTATCATGATCACGGCAAGATAGAGCAGGAAGTTGGAGTTCAGCGCCGGATGTATCCATCCAAACATCAAGGCAAACAGCGGACTAAAAATGGAACTCACTCCCAGGTAAACGATACGTTCAGGCCTTTGCATGGAGCCGCCTTGGAAAGTCACTCCAACCGATTCCCCTCGCGCGCGGGCATAACTGACCAATACGGAACCCACCAGAGAGGCGAGGATAAAATAGAAAAACCAATGCTGACGATAAAAACAGGCCAGGCCCATGAAAGTAACCACTTCCCCATATCGATCCATCACCGAATCATAAAAGGCCCCTGCCCGGGAAGAGTGGTTCGTCAGCCGCGCAATGCGACCATCAAACATATCGCAAGTTCCACCTAAAATAACACACCAACCCGCAAGCCCTAGATAGCCAAAAAAATAAGCGAATCCGGACCCTAAGCAAATGAGAAATCCCAGACTGGTAAAGAAATTGGGACTTAATTTAAGCCTGAGTGCAGCTTTTTCGATGGGAGAAGTAACCCAATACCAATATTCTTTGAACCAGCGATTGAGCAGTTTGGAATGGTGACGTTTATTGAGTTCATCCTCCACCTTACTTTTGGGGGCTTTTTTTCGTACCCAAATATAAAGAGGAATGCTCGAAAGGGCAAAAATATTGACGAGCAGCAAGGGGAGAAAAGATAGCCAAATTTCGTGAGAGTTGAAAGTATTCATGAGGTCTAATAAAAAAGGGCGACCTTTTGAGTCGCCCTCGTTCTTTAAAACAAGTTAACTAGTGAAGGGTAGGATTATTTTCTACTTTCATAGGCAATACTACCTGATGATCTACTTCTGGCACTGGCATGGCTTTGCCTCCTGAATAAATCTCATGTCTGCCTTTTTTGCGATACCATTCCCCAACACTGGCATTTTTATGGAGATGCTCAATAATCTGCCTCCAGCCAATTCCTGTATTATAAGCACAAAACGAAATTTCCCCCTCTTGAGTCCCATAAGGGATGATACACATTTCGGTGCGCCTGAAATCGTAATTGAACAAATCTTGAAACCACATTCCGGCAATAAACATGAAGTGCCAACGGTCTCGCTTACGTTCCAAGCCTTTCCCGTAATTCACTTTTCCTTCGGTCATGCTGCCACCACTTTGTTTGTCGAATTTGGTGATGAGTTCTTTTAAGGTAAGTTCTTTAGGTGCCTTTCCCGGATCAAAATTACGAAGTACGGAACAGGCAATCTCCAGCTTGCTCAACCAGGTGGGCTGACAGGCATCTGTAATCGCTTCAGCGTCTTTAATAATCTGGTCGATGTGTAAAAATTCAGAAACAGGCAACCATTTCTTTTCATGTTTATCGATCATCAAAGCCATCCCCACGCCGCAGTTGGGGTGACAGCCGCATTTCAGGCTTCCAAAATCTTTTTCAGGACCGCGCATCATGTCGGTTAAATCACTGATAGGACCTATGGCAGACAAAGGAAACCAATCCCGCAGGGGCTCCGAAACTCCAGTTTGCTTTTTTACGTCGTGCGCCAAGTGAGAGAGCGTGTAGCGTTGACGGCGACGGTCTTCATCCGAAATATCTTCATCTCTTCCGGTAAATGAAACCGGTTGAAAAGAACAGAAGGTGACTTTATCCACATTTTGAATGGCAAAATCGATGATGGGGCCCACTTGATGATCGTTTACGGTGTTTACAAGCGTGGTCACCAGAACGACTTCTATGCCGGCATGAGCGAGGTTGGTAATCGCTCGAAGTTTCACATCAAATAAATTACTAATCTTACGGTGTTCATTCGCGGCGTTTTCGGCGCCGTCAAACTGCAAGTAAGCAATGCGTAGACCCGCATCAAAGGCCTTTTGGGCAAAATCAGGTTCTTGCGCAAAACGAATTCCGTTGGTGGCACATTGAGTACTGAAATATCCCACGTCGGTGGCATATTTGACAGCGTCTAAAAAGTAGGGAGAAAGGGTAGGCTCTCCACCGGAGTATTGAACCGACATTTGGCGACGAGGCTTAATTTTAAGTGAGTTGTCCAAAATTTCCTTAATTTCATCCCAGCTGAGTTCATGCACATAACCCACCTGGTTGGCATCCATAAAACAGGGGTCACACATCATGTTGCAACGATTGGTGAGATCGACGGTAAGTACGGCGCCACGACCATACTTGATGGTGGAAGTTCCGTGGTTTCTCAAAGGAGTAAGAGGCGATTTGAAATCACGTCCCGGATAAAGTTTTTCAATACGCTCCAAAAATTTTACGTCCATCGACAGGATATCTTCAAATTTTCCATGTCTGGAGCATTCCTTCACCATCAAAATCTGTCCGTCGCGTTCAATGATGTCGGCTTTAATTTCACCAGGATTTTCATTAATGAGTACTTTATAATTTTTACTGCCCGAAACTATTTCTTGGCGAACTTCCTGGACACAGCGAGGGCAAAGGGAGTCGGTCTTTCGTGGCCAACCGAGTTGAGGAAAAGTTTTCTCTTTCGATTTCATTAGGGGGGCGGGGGCCCATTTGGGTTGAATATGTTCTCCTTGATGGACTTTGTTGATGAATTTGAATACAGGCCAAAGCGCCTTGGCAGCCCCCACCAGAAGTCGCTCTTTTAATTTTAAACCCCCTTGCTCCAATTTTTCAGAGGCCAGTTTTCCGGGTTGAGAGAGATAAAAATCATGTTTAGATTCTGTTTTGTGAGTTACCTTTCCATGCCTGTCTTCGAGATCTTTGTAAGCTACTGCCATAATTCCTCCTTAAAAGAGAAGCATCGCTGTCGATTTGTAATCGTGGCGACGTTTAGAAAATTCTAAAAGTTATAAATGTTTGATTTTCCTAAATAAAACACCCGGCTTCTATAAGACTTGTAGTTTTTGTGTCAACTGAAAAAGAATGAATGTCCTTTCTCGGCTGAAAGCCGCAAAAATTGCGTGCTTTTCATTATTTTTTAGTAATTTTTTTACTCGGCTTACGCGATATTCCGGCATTTACCCCTCTCTCTTTATCTCTTTCATCCGAAAACCCTGTGGCTTTTCCTCCAGCCTCCAGAGGGAAGAGCCACAGGGCTGTACAATTGCTGTGTACTCCCAGAACACACTTTCCTTTTGGACTCATACTCTTGTTCTTTATTTCTCCCCCAATTTTCCATTAAGAAAACTTCCAGATAAACGTTTCACAGCCCCTTGAAGTCGACGCAAGGTTTGGCTGTGATCTTAACAGGAGTTAAACAATGAAAGCGCAGACCGATATTCGTATTAAGTATTTTGTGACAATTTTTTGTTTTATGGCTCTTTATTTATTCTCCCTTGTCGCCCATGCCGGAGAAGGGGAAAGGAAAGGTTTCCTCATCGGCTTTGGTCCTCGAGTAGGCTATGAGGCAGGCACTTTAGACCGAGCCTTCGGTGGATTTGAATTTCGCATTGGGGCGGGGTTGAGTGAAAAATTCCTTCTCTATTACGAGGGGGTAACAGATTTTTCTCATAAATTACACAAAGATTATTTTGCCAATGATTCGCAGATCAAAGCCCAATATTTTCTTTGGAAGAATTTATACGGCAATGCTGGACTAGGTTTAACGGTAGGTGAAATCGATACAGGAACTGCCCTCCATCAAAGCAAGCTGGACTTTGTAACTTCCGCTGCTTTGGGATACGAGTTTCGCCCCGGCAAACGCTTTTTCGTCGCCCCGGAAGTGGGGGATTCTTACCGGAGAATAGAATCCAGAAATTTCCATTCACCCGCTTTTGGTATTCACCTGGGCTGGTATTTTTAGCGTACTCTTTTAGGATTTTCCCCTCTTAAGATTAAGAGGGGGTAGGGGGAGTTGTGAAAAACCTTGCAAATTAGAGAAGCTCTGAATTTTGCAAAATCTTCCATAGCCCCTCATAACCTCCCCTTAGCTTAAGGGGAGGGATCAGGGAGAGTTCGAAGATATAAGATAGAAGATGCATTTAATTACTGGGGGTAGTTTTTTTTGATAAGGCGAGAAGTTTCTTGATTTCTATTTTTTTCCCTTTGCCTTCTTCTTTTCTAAAGTCAATCGCTTCTTGTTTAAAAATATTATTTTGA
>JADFYH010000056.1 GCA_015233135.1 Deltaproteobacteria bacterium | reverse complement strand
TATAGAGGGTATGAAAAAGAAATTGAAAGTCATACAAGAGATTGGCGGTGTTGCTATATTCTAGAAGGAGAAGAGCAGGTTTCAAATGTTGAATGACTTCTCGGATTCTGGAATGCGAAGTGAGAATAACTTTAAAGTCAGGATTGAGCGAACGCATTTCGTTTTGCATGGGTTCTAAATGATCTAAAGAATAATATCGAATAGAAGGAATTTTAAAATAATCATCCCAAGGTTTATCGATGTGAGGCATACAGGAGAATCTTTTTGAACCTTCAATGCCCAAAGACAGCTTGTTATAATAGCCCCCTCCGACATTTTCAGTGTAAGAGTCACAATCTAAGATCGTATAATTTATTCCTGCCCATTTTAAGACGGCAGGGAGATAGATTTTTTCAAATGTTAAAAGATGGAAAATAAAAATATTTGTTCTAAAATGAAGGTGTTTCACTTCATTTTTTTGAATGAAGTCCAGTAGTTCTTCGGTGTTGAAACAGTCAAATTCTTGGTTTCCCAAGTATTTCATGTCATGAAAAAAAGCCCCACCGCCAAATTTCTTCTGACATTTTTCAAATAATCTTGAAAGTTGTGAAGGGTCTCCATTGTTGATGAAGAGGTGACCATTAAAATTCTGGTTGGGGGGGGGTAATTTTTTCCACTTCTTTTTTTGAGCCTGAGTGACCAGAACAATGTCGGCGATAAATCTCCAGATTCTCTCAATGTCGAGAGAGGGGGTTTCACTTATATATTGTATAGCTTCGAGGGTGATTTCAGCATCGGGTCTTGAATGATTCAGTGTCGATTTCAAACAGGCGATTAGCCAGGCGCTGAGGATAGGATAAGTGACCTCCCCTTGATCCATTTGAAGAGAGTAGCTTTCAAGAGGCTGGTTTTGTGAAAAAACAGCGAATTCAAAGCGCTGGCTTGGCCCGTTCACCACAAGTTTGATAGAGCTGCTTTCTGTTGCATTTCTATCAAGATCAATATTTTGGCTACTCTCATCAATGTGCATCTTCGTTCCCAGTTTTTATGAATGTTTCTGGCCAAAATGGGTCAAGAGATTTTGAGTATAAGACTTATGGAAGTAACTGTATTGATTCAGTTGAAATTCTTTAGGATTCTTTTTCATCAGTTCATCCATACATTGAGAAATACGATAAAAATTATTTTTAATATAGCCTTCCAATTTTTGCTGAAAAATTTGTTCGTTTTCGTTGCACAATTGATCATAGAGAGAAATTTTTATTTCAGGATTTTCGACCTGATTTACGAAATCATTATGGCAAGATTTAAGATAGGATTTGATTTTTTGAAGGGAGCTTTGATATTCTGGGTCTTTGCATAATGAACCAATGTTTTTTAATTTAGAATTAAATTCTTGTGGGTTTGAATACTCTAAATGCCGAAGCCCTGATAATTCTTGAAGTGTAGCTGCCGCAGGAAAAGTGAGGTAGGGGGCAGCATAATTAATGGCTCTTAAAAAAACAGGGTTATTTTCAAAATAGGAGTAATTCTGATTGAAAAGAATGTAGATCGATTTGCCATTTTGTAGTTTTTCTTTCTGTTCTTCTTCATTTAAAAAACGGTTCTGATAGTATTGGGGAAATAGCTTTTCCCAGGCTGTATCTCCAAATAGTAACACTTTGTGGGTTGTTTCTATTCCTGAGATTACTTCGTATTTAAGCAAACTTAAAACTCCCATATAAACATCTGCGAAAAGTGAATAATACTTCCACTTTTGGTCTATTTCCAATTCTGTGGAGTGAAGGAGTAGATGATTAATCGCATAAAAAAGCATTTGTTGATCATCAAAAGGATTTTCAGAATCTACATAATTCATGAAGTGTAATATCTGGGGCATCAGACCCAAAACATAATTGCTGCGAGCATTGGAAAGAAAGACTATTTCAGGATTTGGATCTGGGGCATGAATGAGTTGATCGGGATTGAGAATGTCTCCATAGCTAAAGTAGCGAATTTCATTTGCCCCTGCCGCTTGGTCAAAATATTTGGATATACTGGGATAAATAGAAAAACGACGAACTTCTTTCATATTCATCACGGCTTTCTTGGTGTGGCCATTATTAACAAGCTCATAGGTGTCGAAATCAATGATGATAAATTCGATTCCCAGGTGTTTTAGTAAAGGGATCAATAGCGTATCTTCTTTCTTCAAAATATCATTTGGAAGAAACATGTTTACCGAAAAAATTGTTTTTATTTTTTTCTCTCGGATCATGTCTAACAATTGTCGTATGCTGTAATGGTCTGTCTCTTCCCAGCATCGCTTTAGTTTGTTCCAACCCGATTTCATGTTAAGGCAGTGGGTTTGATCAGAATGTTTTTCTTTTATTTTAAGATAAAGGTCGTTTAAGGCGAAGAGGTCTTCTATGTTATAAAACAATTTCCCCTCAAATGATTTGAATTCCTCTTTTAGGAAAAGATTTCCTCTGATTTTGTTTGAGGTGCTTGCCAGAATGCTCATTATTTTTTGGCAAACTTGGATTATCTCAGGAATCTTGTTAAACTTGGCGCCGATAGTCAATTGTATGTCCTGAGGGAGTTCTTCCAATTCAAATATTTTTCTACAGTGGGATAACATCCAAAAATAGAGGCTCTCTATATTAATTTCATCGTTTGTAATGGGAAGTTCTTGCAGTTCTTCAATTTTATGGGGCCAAAAAAAATGTAAACTAATACGTTGAGGATTAGGAGCTAGAAACAATTCTAATTTACAGACATTAAGTTCGCTATTCACATCTCCGATCATAGAATCCCGCCTTTCGTGTAAGCAATCATTGTGCTGCCTTGAAAAGTTTCCGTCCAAAGTAATTTCATTCCAAAGCTTGCGACATATTCGGTGACATCTTTGCAGGTAAAAATCTTGTCCGAATCGGGGAAAATTTTTTGCCGATGTTCCAAGATCCCTTCCTCATCTAATAAGGAAGGATTGGTGTTTCTAAACAAGACTCTTTTTAGGTCTTTTCCAAAAAACTTTTGAATTTTGAAATGGAGTGTTTTTCGATATTCGTTCCATTCTTTGTCCGAAATGGCTTCTTTTTGAAGTGACTCGGAAGATTGTAGTCTAAAGAGCAATTCATTTTTATTGCCCAATCTCTTTTTTAAATCTGTAGATTGTTGGAGGCATTTGGAAATAAAAAAGGCATAATATTTTAAAAAATTTTGACTCAAAGTATTACCATTAAAAATTTTTATCTGTTCCCAATAAAGCTTCGCTTCTTGTGGAGAAATTAGTTCAAGACAATTTTGCAGGGATCTCTCAAGCTCTGAAGCTTCTTTGTTTGAGGGGGCATTTTTTTTGCTTTTACAGAGAACATTCAAATCTTTTACGAAATGGTGTAAAGGCATCAGGATAATCGAGGGCAGTGCATCTACTTTATCAAATTCTAAGGCCTTTCCAAAGAGGGTTGTGGTCAGCGAAAAATTGTTGAGCAATTTTTGATAAAGGCCTTCTGGAGTTTCATATAAGTATTCCTGTCTTGGAAAAGAATGAGCCCAGCGTTGGTTGAACCAAGAATGCAAATCATCTTCTCGAATATGCATTGCTCTAGCACTAGAGAGGTAGTAAATTTGATCGCCCTTTTCCTTGAGGCGTTTGCATAAGTCTGAATCTTCATAATTGAATAAACCCGAACGGTATCCTGTCAAATCGGCCAACCGTTGTCTTAAAGCCAACATGTCTGGGGCAAAGATATAGGGATTATCGACATCATATTCCCCCCAGTTGTGGGGTGAAAGAATGGAGCGGCACCAATCACCCAAGGTTTGAATACGCTCCTGAGTGTTTCCAGAAATCAAGCTATAGTTTCCAGAAGTTTTGGACCAAAGTTTTTCTATCCAATCAGGTGCTAAAACCACGTCGGCATCGCAGCAGCCTATCCATTTTGCATCCATTTCTTTTAAGGCAATGTTGCGTACATCGCTCAAAGGAACATCTACTCGATGAATTTCAACTGGAAACTGTTTGGCAATTTCTTCGGTTTTATCCAAGCAGGGGGTATGCAAATAAACTACTATTCTTTTGGGCTTTAAAGTTTGAGAGCACACGCTTTCCAGACAGGCAGCGATATATTTTTCACCGTCTTTCACAGGAATGTAGAAATCAAGATCAACAAATGGAGAAGTGTGTTTGGTCATAAATTACACATATTGGACTAATTTTCTTTCCAGGGCTTCCTGATATTTTTTCCCATCCGTTTCATTCAAAAGATGAGTCTGCTCATTCAAATTCCAAAGTTTTGTTCCAGCTAAAGGCGCGGCACCGCTTTCTTGCACGTGATCGAAGCCGACTTCTTCGATAAAGCGTTTAGTAGCTAGCATTTCTTCCTCAGTTTCCGTTGGATTTCCATACATGAAGGTGCCGTGTACTTTGATGCCTAAAGATCGAATGAAAGGAACAAAATGGCGCACATCCTCCAAATTGAGGTTTTTGTGGATTACTTCATCTAAAATTCGTTGACTTGCAGATTCCACTCCGATTTTTACTCCCACACAGTCGGCGCTGGCCATGGCTTCCCAGGTACTTTCCTTAAGGGTATCCGCACGACACATGGCACTCCAAGGAAGTTTAAATTCTTCGACTACCTTACAGACTTCAAGAACATGACGGTCATTCAGGTTGAAGGTGTCATCATCAAAATAAATCGCTTTGAAACTTGGGAATTTTTTTAAGGTTTGTGTGATTTCTTTTCTTAAGGAATCTGCTGAATAATAGCGTACCTTGTTAAGCGTCATCGATTGAGGCCAGGTGCAAAAGGAGCATTTGAAGGGACAACCACGAGAAGTCCAAAGCTGGAGGATAGGACCTTTCCCATGGAAATATCCTACATCATAATATTCATAGAGACCTTCCCGCCGCATGGCTGCAGGAGCAGCGTCCATCTCTGTCTGATCGAGTAAATTAAATTCGAGAACTCCACCGCGATTTCCAGAAATTGCTTGAGCAACTCCCTTTTCATATTCTCCTTTGATACAGGCAAAAACAGGAAGTGTATCCAAAAGATTTTTTGCATCATAGGCGATGTTTTGTCCGACCAGAATAATTTTTGTTTTTGGATTTTGATGGGCAATTTTTTGAATCAAAACTCTATCGGAATCGAGTGAAGGTGTGGAAATTTCAAAAACCAGATAATCGAATTCATTTTTTAGTAAAAAAGATAGAAAGTTTTCTACACTTTCCTGGTTCAGTAAACTATCGCGCAAAATAATTTCAGAATTTGGAAGCCTTTCCTGACAATAAGAAGCCGCATAGCTCAGAAAAAAAGGGAAAGGTTTATAGGTGTATTTTGCTCCAGGAGTTGTTTTGTAACTGTGCGGCCAACGTGAGCCTGCGCGAACGGTGTGTCTTCCTTCAACTTCCCAGGGAGGGTTTGAAAAAAGTATTTTCATGAAGCGCTCCGGCCAAAGTTGCTTAACAGATTTTGAATATAGGGCTTATGAAAATAGCTATACTGGTGAATTTGAAACTCCTCGCGTTTTTTGTTCATCAGTTCGTCCATGCATTGAGTAATGCGATAAAAATTATTTTTAATATAGAGTTCTAGTTTTTGCTGGAAAATTTGTTCGTTCTCGTTGCACAGGTTATCGTAAAGAGAGCTCTTGATGTTGGGGTCTTCTATTTGATCTATGAAATCATTATGGCAAGACTTGAGATAAGATTTTATTCTTAAAAATGAGTTTTGATATTCCGGGTTTTTACACAATGCACCAATGTTTTTTAATTTTATATTTAATTCCTGTAGATTTGAATATTCTAAATGACGCAGACCAGACAATTCTGGCAGGCTTGAGCCTACCGGGAAACCAAGATAAGGAACGGCAAAATTGAGTGAATATAAAAAAACAAAATTGTTTTCAAAATAAGAGTGATTTTGATTGAAATGAATATAAACCGAAGAACCATTCTGTAGTCTTTCTTTCATTTCTTCAGGATTCAAATATCTTTGATAATATTGGGGGAATAATTTTGCCCACTCTGTATCTCCAAAAAGCAGGATTTTTTGGGAGCTTTCGATCCCCTCTATCACTTCATATTTTAAGAGGCTTAAAACGCCAAGGTAGATGTTTGCAAAAAGCGAGTAATATTTTTTCTTTTGCTCAAAATCTAAATGAGAAGAATGGAGTAGAAGATGGTTCATCGCGCAGAAAAGCATTTGCTGATCCTCAAAGGGGGAACCGGAATCCACACAATTCATGAAATAGAATACCTGAGGCATTTTTTCTAAAACATGATGAGTTCGGGAATTAGCGATACAATAAATCTCATAGTTTGGTTTTGGAGCTTGAATCAATTGATTGGGTTCATAAATATCCCCACAACTACAATACCTTATTTCCTTGGCCTCAGCTGCTTGATCAAAATATTTGCAAAGATAAGGAAGGAATGAGAAACGGCGTACACCTTTTGTATTCTGAATGGCTTTAAGCGTATAGCCATCCATGTTTAGTTCATAAGTATCAGAATCAAGAACAACAAATTCAATTCCCAAATGATTCAGCAAAGGCACTAGGAGCAGATTTTCTTTGCCCAGGGCATTTTCCAAAAAATACATATTGATAGAAAAAATTGTCTTAATTTTCTTCTCGCGAATAAATTCTATTAATTGTTGTGTGTTACAATGTTGATTGGCTTCCCAGCATCGCTTCAGTGCGTTAAAACCCGATTTTGCATTCAGATAATGCATTTGATCAGGGTGTTTTTCCTTAATTGTTTCATAGAGGTTTTTTAAGACAAAGTGACTGTCAATATTATAAAACAGTTTCCCCTCAAATGATTTGAACTCCTCTTTCAGAAAAAGAAGTTCCTTAATTTTATTTAAGGTAGCTGCCAAAATTTGCATTATTTTTTGGCAAACCTGAAGTATTTCAGGGATCTTATTGAATTGGTGGTCTATGGTAAATTGTACGTCGTGGGGGATTTCTTCAAATTCAAATAT
>JADFYH010000055.1 GCA_015233135.1 Deltaproteobacteria bacterium | reverse complement strand
ATCATAGGCGAGGCTCCTTTCTTGTCCTTTTCAAACCAAGAAATCCTCGCCTTCTTTTTATCTCTAAGCAAAATTAAACTTTCCTTACTTTTTGCTCTTTTTTACCCCCAGTAATTAAATGCATCCACTTTGCAAATACTTAGCAACTTTCTCTGGCGAGAGTCGATAGTCTGTGCATAGCATCCAACAAACCAGATAAACAAACAGGGGGATTTATATGTCTATTCTCGACAGCATTACTTCCGCGGTCTTTGGTCGTGTTTTGCCTCCGAATATTCCAGGAGTTACCCCCGACTCCACCCACTCTATTCGGCGTCCAGCGACTAGAGAAAGTATAGACACAGCAACAACGACAACTCCTTCCAATGTCTTTCAATCCCTTTACGTTTTGTTTAATCCGCGTGCCCGGCATGGTCGCATTCAACACGAAGCAGGCCCTTTGCAAGCAGCGCTGGGAAGGATAACTCGTTTGTTTTCTTTTGAGATGACTAATGGCCCTAGTCCTGCCGACCGTCGTGAGCAGGTGCAGCGTGCCGTAGCTGAGAGAATGGCTAATGGACAAGCCCTTGAAATGAGCGTGATAGGAGGAGATGGAACTGTGGTCCCCGCCATACAGGCTGCAGTGGAACGGATTTTGGGGAGATCTTTAACTGAAATCTCGCTTCAGGAAGGCCCCACGGCGACAGCAAGTGTGTGGAGTATGATTCATGGAATCAGTTTTTTCTCACTGGGAACTGCCGCGGATTTGGCCAAGCAAAATGGAGCGCCGCCCTCTCTGCTCTATCCCGCACGTTACGGAATTTATGAATTTATAAATAGACATCTCCCTAGCTTGGGTCTGCGCCCGCCCTCTGCCTTGGCTGCAGTTCCCAGTTTTTTAGATCACTCGGTAAGAGTGCCTTTATCTCTACCTGTGGTAACGATTCCAGATCGTGAGCCCATGGTAACCACAGAGGCCTTTGGTATTGGGATGGATGCCGAAATGTTTTTTGAGGGAGAACGAAGGCGTGCAGGGAATTCTCAACTCAGAGGTCTGGGATTATTTGTTGCTGCCCTGCGAGATATTATTCCCCGTCGTCTGAGGGCGAATTGGAGTTTTGAGGCCAAGCTGGAGTTAAATGGTCGTGAACTTCCAATGGCCAAAGGCCTGGGAGGAATGATTATCACGCCCAATACTTATTTAGGCGGCTTGGGTGCTTTGCCTGGCCCTTGGGGCTCGGTAAAGGTTCTAATGATCCCTGCAAGTTTTAGAGGAGGGGTTTTGGCAATCTTTGAAGCCGTGGCACGCAGGGCCCTCAACAATATTGGAGTGGACACCTTAAGTTTGGCGCAACGTTTGCGAATTTTAAACCCTGAGAATTGCTTACTTCTACAACCCGGGGATAGACTTAAGATTCAAGTGCAGCATAACGACACGAATGAAGCCCCTGGGCTTATTGCTCAAACCAATGGAGATGCCCTCTTGGAGGGGCAAGAGGCCCTTCGTGTGCATGAGGCGGAAGTCTATGTCCCTCCCGTGACCGTCCCCTCCCGTGCAGCGCCTAACTCAGTGTCAGCACAGCAACATAGTATCGCAGCATTGCGAAGAGGTGATTTTATTCAGCGTCCTGAAAATCCTCATTCACCGGAATATCGTGCAAGCTTGGGGGAGTTGCCTGTGGGCAGATTTCTGGCCTCCTGCCCTAGCCCACACTCTAACGGGGTTCAACGGCAAACGACTACCTTTTATCCTGCCGATTCTCTTCATCGTTTGGCCAGCGATCACAATATTCAGAACTCCGAATTGCCCCGAGTGATTGCCGAGGCCCACCAAAATAATTTTGATCATCCACTCAGTATGACCGAAGTGGAACAATGGGCAGAAAGTGATGCAGGAAGGGCACGATTGCAAATACTGAATCCCATTGTGGCAGACCGCCTGGCCAATCGTGCGAGAACTCAAGGGGGAAGTCTGGTTGTAGGCCTACTTAGCTGTTTAGGAGTAAACCATTTGTTGCAGCGTTTTGGAATAGATGAAGAACACAACCCCTTGCTGCATTTTTCACTCTCTACCCTCGCGGGTCATGTGGCCCAAAAATTTACACGGGCCCTGGCGATCCCAGTGATAAACACCTGGAGAGGCTTGCCTTATCATCGAGCCACGCTTCAAGCTTTTAATGCTGAAGGGATTGCCGTTTCCCGTGTCGTCTACAGTCGGGCCCCTACCCTGTTTCAGGCCATGAGACTTTCGGTGGCCGAAAGTTTTGGTCTGGGTCTATCCGAGGCTCGAGTAGGAAACCTATTGATTCGCTCTGCGGCATCCACTGCTGGATTAATGAGCAGAACGATTTTGAGCATGGGACCAGGGCTCATGACAAGTCGCTTAACCGATTATCTGCTGGAACATCACACTTCGCTTGATGCCAACACCCGAAGCCTGATCAGCTCCGCCGCTTTTTTTGCCCCTTCCATTGCCAGCATTCTTTTCGGAAATCCTGCCTGTCGACTTTTCGCCTCACCCCTCGTGGTAGGCGCCGGCTTTGTATTCTCGGCCGGATTCACGGCAGATCTCATTTACAGAAGCGTGCATGGTCATTCCAGGCAGACTCAGCTTTCTTCTCACTCCCCACATTCTCTCGGTCAAGGCCTGCTGACTCTGGTCTGCCCTGAAATTGCGGCGGCGATGGCCGCATAAGAATAACGAATAACTTGAGCTCCGCAGATTTTAAGAATCATTTTTTGCTCATTCTTGGCAAGTACCCATCTATAAAGCATTTCCCCTCTCCCCTTGAGGGAGAGGGTCAGGGTGAGGGGTATTTCTAGTGCACTCAGGATCACCCTCTCTCTGACTCTCTCCCCTCAAGGGAGAGAGGACTTTTCAGAGTGGCTTCTTACTAAAATCTGCGGAACTCAAGGAATAATTTAAGCATCCCTTATCAGCTTTTACACTCGGATCTGTTTCAGATTGTAAAGCGCTCCAGAAAACCTCACACTATAGGGTGAAACTTTTTTCTGGAGCTTTTCATGCTGGAAATGGATTTAAAAAAAATTATTGATCCTAAGTTGCCCCTGTTTTTCTTGACCCTTAAAGATAAAAACAAGCCCATCTTTATTCGCCGTGTTTATCCCCAGAGTCTACTGGTCGATTTGCATCCGGAAATGATTCAGACGAGTAAAATCAAGGGTTTTGTTGTTGCAGAGTCCGGGCAAGGAATTTTGGAGTTTGAAGCGAACCTCAAGCTAGACAAGCTGGATCAAGAGCATTTTGATGTCGTCGAAATATATATTATTTCTGGAAGCCTCAAAAAAACAAATCGCAGACAATCCTATCGCCTAACCTGGGCTTCTCCAATTAGTGCAAAACTGATCACCCAAAATAATCAGGAAATAATTGCAAAAATTTTAAATCTGAGCGCAGAAGGAATTTTATTTTCCGATGAAGGCAAATTGGCAAGCGATGAAATTTACCAGCTTCATCTAGATCTGGATGAACATACCCTTTTGAATTTTCCAATCCAGATGTTCGCCAAGAGAGAAGTCTCAAACTTTGATCCAAAAAAACAACACCCTGCCTTTTTTCTAGAAAGGCAGGGAAGTTGGAATAAAAAAACCATCAGAGAAAAAGAAAAGGAACTGATCGTTCGATTTATCAATAAAAAACTGCAAACCGAAAGAAAGCTGGAAAAAGAAAGGAACGAATCAAAAAGTAAATAATCCGGCTCCCCCATCCACTTCCACCACCTGTCCGGTAATAAAGCTCGATTGCTGGGAGCAAAGGAAGGCCACCGTATTGGCCACTTCCTCGAGCTCCCCCAAACGGCGCATGGCGGCTTTTTTAATCATGCGATCCATCATATCGCCGCGAATAAAATTTTCTACCGCTTCCGATTTCATCACACCCGGTGCGACTACATTGGCCGTGATGTTAAAGCGTGCCCCTTCTAGAGCCAGACTTTTTGCAAAACCTATCAAGGCCGCTTTGGTGGCTGCATAGCTGGTTTGGCCCGCACCGCCATGAGTGCCTGCAAAAGAAGAAATAAAGATCACCCTGCCCCATTTGTTTTCAAGCATCCCCTTCCAAACCGCTCGGGTGACGTTCACGCTGCCTAAGAGATTCACCTGCACATCGCGCTCAAAGCGTTTCGCTTCAATATCCTGAAACATGCCGATGGTATTTAAAATGGAGGCATTATTGACCAGGATTTGCACCTTGCCCAAATCGGTCTCAATTTGTTTCAGGGTATTTTCTACTTCTGTTACTTGGGAGATATCGCAGAGGTAAGATTTTACCTTCACGCCTTTTTCAGAAATTAATTTTTCCGTTTCCTTACAATCCTGAATATCAAGAAGGGCAATATTCACTCCCTCAGAGGCCAAGGCCAAGGCATGCGCCCGCCCAAGCCCATGTTTTGCCGCACCGGTGATTAGGGCAGTTTTATTTTTAATTTGAAAATCCATTGGCTTCTCCTTTATCGGTTGTCAGAAAGGTCTATACAAGGTTTCATAGTTTATTTAAGCAGTAAAACATTTTTTTCCAATTTCAGATAAACCACCTCTCTTTTATCGATGTCAATAACTTGAAGCTCAAGTTTATTATTAAGAATTTTGTAGATAATTCTAAAAAGAGAGACTCTATAACTATACAAACCCTCAAATGGCTCTCGAAGTATTTTTCCTAGATAAGGATCAATAGAAAGTTCCTCAAGGGCATAGCGAATTTTCTTTTTTTGGTCAGGATGTAAAGTTTGAATATAATGCTGAAGCTCGGAGGGGATCACAACTTGATAAGCTTTCATTCTCCAAAAACCTCTTTTATCGTTTTACCTTTGCCACCGCGTTTAAAATAATCGAGATTTTTTTTAATTCTTTTGACCAGTTGAGGCTTGGAAAGAATTTCCAAGGTTTCCTTCATACTTTCCCATTCGTCAAAGCCTACAAGTACCGCAGAAGGCTTTCCATTTTTAGTCACGACGTATTCTTGGCCTAGTTTTTGGGCATTGGTGATGCATTTTAACATCTTAGGTCTTAATTCGGTGACGGGAATAATTTTGGCTTGCATATACGCTCCTTTGAAGACGCTACAGGATTCTGTAGCAGATTATCAGCAAGCATTTTAAAAGTTCAAGGGTTAAAATAGAGGGAGGGATTTTCTGAATAACTCCTGTTACGCAAGAGGTTTTTGATCTCGAACTTCCCACAAATCCAACAGTGAAAGAAGACGCCTTTGGAGTTCGTTAAATAATTCGTCGGGTAAGGAGCCTAATTCTTTTCTAAAAGAAAGGTTGGCAACTGCAATCATCTGTCCCACCAACAAATCGCTTTCTTTCTCAAGGCCACAAAGCCCTTTAGGCAAACGTAAGCGTAAAAAACCAGCCTCTTCAATAATTTCCCGTTAAAGATTGATTTTCATTCCCATCTGCCTTGGCACACTTCCGAACCGATTTACGAATTTCTTCAGCCAACTGTTCTCTGGCTACCATTTTTTGAAGGGCTTCAAGTGCACGATGAATCATTTGAGATTTAGAAGGAACTCCCATCTTTTTTTGAAGGGCCTTCAGTATTTTTTCATCACTTTGTGAAATGGCTATAGCACCCATAGAGGTGGTATTTATAATGTTATAAATTTTATAATGTAAAGTATAACTTGAGTTCCGCAGATTTTAGTAAGAAGCCACTCTGAAAAGTCCTCTCTCCCTTGAGGGGAGAGAGTCAGAGAGAGGGTGATCCTGAGTGCACTAGAAATACCCCTCACCCTGACCCTCTCCCTCAAGGGGAGAGGGGAAATGCTTTTCAGATAAGCATTTGCCAAGAATTAGCAAAAAAATGATTCTTAAAATCTGCGGAACTCAAGGTATAACTTAAGTTCCGTAAATTTTTAACTTAGAATTTCCCCATCACTTCCCCACTAAAACCACCCTCCCCGTTTTGCTCCGATCCAAAGGGCAACGAGAGCGAAGGGAACCGCTAGCCCCGAGCGTCGAATCCATTGGGAAAACAAATCCAGCTTTTTTTCTTCGTCCGGATTCTGTCGGGCGAACTGCCATCGTTTAATGACCAGTATCACACAGATAAAATTAGCAGAAACAGTGATAAGACCACAGGTGATTTTAATCAGAAAATTTGCATCGGTATTTGTAGAACGGGTGAGTAGAACTATTCCGGTGGCGAGTACTCCGACAATTGCCCAACAAATGTGGGGCTCTTACATGGCCATTGCCAAAATGACATTCACCGAGAGTGGTATGTATAACAAACACCAAATTACTGAGGATGTCTCGAAATGCTACAAGTCCGGTTCTGGAGCCGAGTACGGACGGCGACGTCCTTGCTTAGGTAACTTTTTTATTTTTTAAAATAATCCTACTTATCGGAGGTAATGCCCTATGTTTTCTTCAAGGATAGATTTAATAAGCCTTTGATATTTCGTGCGATGTTTTTCAGCGGCCTTTTTGAGGAGACTTAGAAAGTCTGAGGATACACGAAGAGAAATGAGTCGATCTTGATTCTTCAATCGAATGTTCATTGGTTTTAAATCTTTTGCTTCCAAGTAATCGCCTAGGTCATTTTTTCTACAAATTCCCCGAAAGATTTTCGAGTTTTAAGTTTAGGTAAGGGCTTCTTCATAAATTTCTTTCTCCTTTCGATGCATTGGACGGGCAGAGATAGGTCTCAAAAGGTTTAATTCACCCTCAAAACCATCTATTTTTAGATTGTCCATATTCTGCCCTTCTAAGTCAATACTATTGTATATACAATATGCATTTATGACTCATAAATAATTTTTAGATACACTTTTCTTTAAGAAAATCACTCGTAAATTTTATGGGTAAATTATGGGTACGGATTCTAAGCCTGAATCTGATTTGTTTGATGGCTGGTTTTGATTTGATAGCGCTGTTTTAAGATAGCCAAACTGAGATAAACAATCATGGCGATCCAGATCTGAGAAAAAAACTTGAGCAATTAACCTCCAAAAATCCTTACACTTTTTTTTAAAAGTACCGATTTTTTAAAAGATGCATTTAATTACTGGGGGTAGTTTTTTTTGATAAGGCGAGAAGTTTCTTGATTTCTATTTTTTTCCCTTTGCCTTCTTCTTTTCTAAAGTCAATCACTTCTTGTTTGGGGTGTTGTTTTG
>JADFYH010000054.1 GCA_015233135.1 Deltaproteobacteria bacterium | reverse complement strand
TCAAAATAATATTTTTAAACAAGAAGCGATTGACTTTAGAAAAGAAGAAGGCAAAGGGAAAAAAATAGAAATCAAGAAACTTCTCGCCTTATCAAAAAAAACTACCCCCAGTAATTAAATGCATCTAAAAAATAAATAGACTCCCCCGAAGAATTAATTAAAAGGCCAGACACCCCTTCTTTTTTGTTCAAAAAATCAGAGGCCTCTTGAGGACCCAATACCATCAGAATGGTGGCACAGACATCTGCAGTCAGTGCATCGTCGGCAAAGACAGTGGCTGAAGCAACCCCTTGGGTCACCTCTCCACTGCGCCCATCCAGCACGTGGTGATAACGTTTCCCCTGGTGATCCAAATACCGCTCGTAATCGCCCGAACTGGCAATGGATCCGGTCTTCATCGAAAATCCTGCTACGGCTGAAAAAGGATCTTTAGAAAAAGGATTTCGAACGCCGATGTTCCAGGGAGGAGCGCCCTCTCCCTCTGAAAAAACGCGGATGTCTCCCGCCCCATTCACCATAAAGCGCTTTAACTCAAAAGCCTTCAGGACCTGATAGGCGCGATCTACCGCATAGCCCTTCCCTATTCCTCCCAAACCCAGCTTCATGTCAGGATGGGGAAGAAAAATCTCGCAGCGTTCCTGGTCGCATTGAATTTTACGAAAATTGATCTGCTTCTTCGCCTGGTTGATCTGAGTCTGCGAGGGAGGAATTCCCGACCGCATCGCCTCACGCCAAAGCTGGCCGACCGAGGCATAGCTGATATCGAAGGCCCCACCGGATTCTTCGGAAAACCCAAGGGCGAGCTGGATCAAATCAAAAATCTCCCGCGTTACCGCCACCGGACGCAGCCCCGCCTGCACGTTGATTGCATTGAAAGGGCTCTCACGAAAATCGGTCAACAGGTCTTCAATCCGACGAATCTCCGCAAAGGCCTCCGCAAAGCAGGTCTCTGCGAACTGCTCATCTTCAGAAGAGGAAAGATCGATTTTGATCTCAAAGGGAGAACCCATCAACGTTGCCTGTCGGGCAAAAACCCGAGGCTCGTCCATTTCATCTTCGGAGGATAAAAAATCCATGAGAGAGAATCGATCCTATTCTATCTTCCTCTGGAAGAGGAGGCACCAGACATGGCATGAAACTTATGAGCATGTCCGAAATGGGCCTGAAGCAGTTGATCAATTTTTTGGGAGAGGGCCGCTTTTTGGTCACTCGGCGTGGCGTCGAGCATACTTGCTTTTAATCCAGCCACGCTCTTGCCATTCGCTGTTGCAATTTCCGCAAGACTCTGCCCATTTTTTAGGGTGCTCGAAAGGGTTTGTCGATTTAATCCCAAATAGTTGGCCGCGACATCAAAGGTGGGAGGCCATTTTTGAATCGAAGAAGAAGTGGAAACACCTTGCAGCAAGGTGGATTGGATTGGGGATACACTCATGAAAAGCTCCTGTTTAGCATTGTTTCTATTGGTTCGACTGAGATACTTATTTCTAATTGCTAGCAATAGCAGTGCCACAAGCCCTGCCACAGCGGACCCAACAAAAATGTATAAAGAAATAAAGACAATCGTAGAGAACAAAAGAGTTGTGAGAGGGAAATTTTTTACTTGGAGGTTGAAACCAGGGAAAGAATTGCCAAGGATAAAAATTCTTTTTTAGGCCCTGAACCTTTTTACTACTTCTCCGGTCTTACTCCCATAGGGAGAGGTCAAAAGATTCAAAATTAACGGAGGCTCCTGTTATGAAGTTCAAAAAACATCTCATCAAAATTATTGTGTTAGGAGGAATGCTTGCCTTCTCCTTTAGAGGTTTCGCGCAAGAGAGCAGAGGTTTTGCTCCACACGATTTCAAGAATTCCGCTTTATTCAAAGAGCTTAAATTAAGCGAAACTCAAAAAAAGCAGATTCAAAAAATTCATGAGACCAATCATGAATCGTTCAAAGCCAATCGACAGGCCTCCAAAGAAGCGAGAAATAAATTAAAAGAAGCCATGGAAGGGAGCTCAAGCGACCAGGAAATCCGGCAACTTTTTCAAGAATCCCAAAAATTGCAGACAGAACTCATGACTCAGCGCTTTGAAGAGGCCTTGGCCATTCGAAAAATACTAAACCCCGAACAAAGAAAGCAGTTTCAGGAATTCCGAAAAAAGATGTTTGAAGAACGACATTCCAAAGAACATCAGGATCATTTTAATCAGGAATAAATGGAACAGTCCTTCATTAATCAGGAGGTTTTTAAATTAAGCAAAGGTGAGCTGGCGAGTTTTTCTGATCTTTATTATCAATACAAAGATTTAATTCGAGGGGTCTTGTTCCGCTTAACTCCCTTTGATCAGATTGATGATCTTGCACAAGAAACGTTCTTGAAAATTTGGAAGGGCTTGCCGGGCTTTCAAGGAAAATCAAGCCTCAGAGTTTGGATCTACCGAATTGCTTATCATGTGGCAGTAGATGCCTTGAAGAAAAGAAAAGCGATAAGAGAAGTGGCCTCCTGTGAAGAAACGGGGACGTCTTTTGAATCGCAGTGGATGAATCAAAAGTTGGTGCGAAAAATATTGAAAGAGTTGCCGCTCGAAAATCGTTCGGTGCTGGTGTTGTTTTTTATGGAAGAACTCTCTTTGGAAGAGATTTCCGAAACCCTGGAAATCCCGACAGGAACTGTAAAATCGAGGTTGCATTACTCAAAACAGAAAATGCTGGAGACTTTGGGAAAGGAGGGAATTGAATTATGAATTCTGAAACAGAAGAGGAACGATTGGCGGCATTCCTGAAACAAAATCGCCCTCTCCCCCAAGCCCCTCACCCCAACGACTATGTCTATTTACTTCAAAGAATTGCAAGAGAGCATCAGCAGCGGAGTCTGGAAGTTCTATTTCGTTTTCTTAAATATGCGCTTCCCACTTTCGGCACCCTTGCTCTCCTGGCCTTGCTTGTCCTTCCCGGCTATTGGTCTGGGAACTGGAATCCTTTTCATCACAGTATACGCAATGAAGAGATTGGTCAGTATTTGGCAGAGGCCTCTCTTTTTCTGGAGGATTCTAGCAGCTCCAATCGAGAGACCGAACTCGCCAGTGAAGACTGGGTCTGGTTGGCCGAGACTGTAAGTTCAAACAATAAGATGGATTCTGATTCGAGCAACTTTACTGAGGATTAGTGTCGATCATATGAATGTGTAGTTTTTAATTTATAACACAAGGAGAGAACCCATGTCTTCTGTAACATCAGCACCACTACCCAGCAATCTGGATGCGATTAGCGCTGCCAGTATTCCTATTGGCAACGCCCCGACTGGAAATCCTTCCAACACTAACAATCCCTCTGACCCTGCGGCGACGGCTGCAGCTGGCAATGTTGCTGGGTTACAGCCTGCTGGAATACAGCAAGGCCAACATGTCGGCGGACATCATCATGGCCATGGCCACCACCATGGTGGCAGCCATAAAGCTCCGGATCCAACGGATCCCAACACGGCCAGCAATCTTGCGGGAAGTGGATACAGCACCTCTCCAAGCCCTGCACTGGCAAGTGTGGATCGCTTAGGTGCTTTACAAGGCGGACGAAGAGGTTAGGCTAAATTGCTTGGCCGAATTTAGTTTTAAGCACTGGAAATTCTTAAAAACTTGAGCTACTTGCAGCCAGTGCAAATAAATCCCTCAGAAAAACCCCTAAGAAAGTTGAGCAAAGACGGAAGCCTCCACGTCACCGATGAAGTCTACAACACCCTCATCTCGGCAACAGGCGCTTTGTTGGCACTCCTTGGCGCGATTTCACTTGTTTATCTCTCTGTCAAAAACCGCAAACCCTGGCATATCGCTGGCTTTACAGTCTATGGAACCGCCTTGTTTCAGCTTTTTCTTTCCAGCGCCCTTCATCACGGAATAGATGGCTCGGAAAAAACCGAGCATGGGTTGCGACAGCTGGATTACTACGCTATTTTTGTGATGATCGCGGGTTCTTTCACGCCGCTTTGCCTCATCCTTTTAAGAAATACTTTAGGCTGGAGTGTGTTAGCTTTGGTCTGGTTTTTGTCGATTTTGGGAATCCTCTTGAAAATGCTCTATCCTTCGCTTCCCAAATGGTTTTCAACCACGTTGTATATCGGTATGGGCTGGTTGGGGTTACTGATCGCAAAACCTGTTTATCTGCTCGTTCCCCAAGTTATTTTTGGGTTGATGATAGGAGGTTTTTTTTACACGGTAGGAGCCCTCCTGTTTTTTTTGGAGCGACCCAATCCATTTCCAGGCAAGTTTGGCTTTCATGAAATTTGGCACCTGTTTGTTTTGGCAGGAGCCACCTCTCATTTTTGCATCATGTATTTTTATCTTCTGCCCTTTCCATCCTGATCAATTACCGTAGGATATCTTGCGATGCTTCTTGTAAAGCTTGAGCACCCAGTCATGGGTTTTATTGACTCTGCTGTTCCTCCCCTTAAGCTAAGGGGAGGTTAGGAGGGGTTATGGAAGATCTTGCTGAACTCAAAAATACTGTAATTTGCACGGTTTTCCATAACTCCCCCAACCCCCTCTTAGCTTAAGAGGGGGCAATACCAAAAGATGTGTAGATACCTATGCCTCAAGGGAGAGAGGACTTTTCAGAGTGGCTTCTTACTAAAATCTGCGGAACTCAAGTTACTTCTTATTCCTCCTCCTCAACCGCAGTGCCAATAACCCCAGCACACTGAGTAAAGAGTAAGGCAGGCCAGGCAACGCAGCTTCAGCTAAATTACAACCCCCACCGCCACCAGAAGGAGGAGGAGTAGGACTCGAAGCGCCAATACCGGAAGGGCCAGGTCCACCGGGGCCAGGGCCAGCAGCAATTGGAGGAACAATATTTAGTGTAAATTCAGCATCTTGATTTAAAGTTTCAGCCACACCATGAATTCTTACTTGAGAAGTCGAAACACTAGTTCCCGCTGGAACTTGAATGGTAAGCACGCGGGCATCTCCTGTTGTTGTATTGAATGCCGCCGTTACACCTGAGGGCAAGCCACTCGTTACCGATAAACCCACAGGAGCTGTATGACCACCCATGCGAGTAATGGCCACATTAACCTGTCCACTTTGCCCTGCCTGAATTTGCAAGGGACTTGGAGTAGCTGCAAGACTATAACCAACAGTAGGGGCACCCGATGTACCAGGAGCACCCGCTCCTGCAGCACCTTCATCGGGAATTCTCAAAGTTAAGGTGGCAGTAACACTACTAGCTGGAGTGCTAGCTATGTTTGCACTCACTGTAATAGGATATTCACCCGGTGTGGCATTTGCCGCTACAGCCACGTCAACATGCCCAGGGCTACCATTCACATATTGGGCGGTAACATTTGCAGGAGACCCTGACACGCTTATACTATCTATGGTTGGAGCTGGTGCAGGTCCTTCTATTGTCACCGTAGCAGATCCACTTTGTCCTTTTCTCACCACCAAAAAACTTGGATTTAAAGTGAGATCAAATGCCGTAGCACGCCGGTCGGAAGCAGGAGTTGGAGCTACGACACGAGCGATTAACTCACGAAATATTCCTTCACTGGCACTGTTACAAACATGAGCTTGATTAACACATATACGCAGAGGGTAAACTCCCAGGTGAGTAGAAGAATCGGCCTGTAAACTTAAAACTGAACTAGTTGAACCACTTGGTACTATATTAGGGGAAAATTCTAAATGTAAGCCTGATGGGACAGGAGGTTCCTGTAAAACATTTAAATAAAGGTTGCTAGCGGAAGGCATACCACTCCTAGAAACACCTACTGTTACCGTTTGTGTGGAACCTTGATGAATAGTTACCTCATCAACGGCATAAAGAGGAGGTAAAAGCACTGTAATTTCTTCACCAGTAGAAGCCGTCCTAGTGGTATAAGGGTTGTACTCATAAGCACCCAGATCTGCACGACCACCGTAAACAGCAGAACCTGTTGCATCTGTTCCATTAGTTTCAGAAGCTAGATCAATTCCAACGCTGCCCGCATTTAAAGCTACAGATTCAACCGTCCCTCGATTTAATTGCAAAATACCCAATAAGGGAATTGCAGTCAACGGAGGCTGGCCTCCCTGCATAGAACACGAAGGGGCACTATTCGCACCCTGCACTTCAATGGTTCCATCACATTGAGACAAAGCAACGCCATTTTTAGCAACAATCGAATTCTTTATTTTCAAATGAAAAGTTGCTCCATAAGAATCAGGAGGGGATACTAAAATAGCGGCAGAAGGACTAGACCCAGCAGCCGTATTATTAGCTATTGTCACATGATTCAAAAGGCTACTATTTTCAGCGGGGGTTCTCCCTGTAGCACCAATACCACCACAACCTCCTTCACATATGGATCCACCTGATGAAGCTGAAATAGCTCCTCCACTTTCTCTCGCAGTATTGTCGCTTAGAGTCACATAAGTTAACTGAGCATCTTGAGTAGAGAGAGAATTATAATAAGAAAATGAAATACCCCCTCCGTTTCGAGCGGTATTTCGACTCACAGAACTTCTTTCTACAACAAGATTAGAGGTATTGTTTATCGCTAAGCCCCCACCACCTTGATCAGCCGTATTATTACGAATATTTGCATTAGTAATTATTAAACCCGTTCCTCCAAGAAAATCTGCATAGATACCGCCACCAGATTGAGAAGAATAATTGTTTTCTATATTTCCATTTAGAAAAGTTAATGAAGCAAGTGAATTTACCCGAATACCTCCACCGCTACCTGCCGCATGACCTCCAGACACATTGACTCCAATTATACCCACTCCACCAGTTGTAGCAGGCGTATATATGTCAAAAATTCTGTCATTGAAATGTGTTCCGCCTTGGATAGTAGCACGACAGTCTGCACCGCAAGAAGTCCCCCAGGAGGAATCCCTAACGTCAAAGACTACTGGAGCAGTTATGTCTAAATCTCCTTCTGCAGCATTACGTTCCATTGAATCGCTAGAAGTATTGGCAGTGTCTAAAGTATAAGTATGCCCATTTTGAAGTAAAATCATATTTGGACCATTTCCCGAAAGAACACAGCCATATTGATTCGTACCAGTATTTGCTGTCATTACTGCGGCACGTAAGGAACACTCCCCTGATCTCAACGTATCAGCATCTGTAGTCACTCTAATTTGGGTAGCAGCCTTGGCCAAACCAGGAAACATCAAACTCACAAACAAAGCCAAAACCCATAATTGTTTTTTCATCTTCATAAAAAAATCTCCTTAAAATTTTATCTCCACCTGCGGTATCGGCATCCCTATCCAAAAAGTTGCTAACATATTTGAATCTGGATGCATTTAATTACTGGGGGTAAAAAAGAGCAAAAAGTAAGAAAAGTTTAATTTTGCTTAGAGATAAAAAGAAGGCGAGGATTTCTTGGTTTGAAAAGGACAAGAAAGGAGCCTCGCCTATGAT
>JADFYH010000053.1 GCA_015233135.1 Deltaproteobacteria bacterium | reverse complement strand
TTCAAAATAATATTTTTAAACAAGAAGCGATTGACTTTAGAAAAGAAGAAGGCAAAGGGAAAAAAATAGAAATCAAGAAACTTCTCGCCTTATCAAAAAAAACTACCCCCAGTAATTAAATGCATCTATTAAAAAAAAATGCTGCTGCACTGCGGCATTTTTTATTTGATTCCAAATACTTACTCAATTTGCTGACCATTTAAACTTGACCCCTCTCCCTAACCCTCTCCCTCAAGTGGAGAGGGGATTTCCGAGGAGCACTGTTTTATTGGACGAACTTCCTCAGCATCCAATCGGTAAATTTTGGAAAATGATGGTGAATAGAAGCCAGTAAGCGGTTTTGAAAAGAGATGAATTCGTCCCTTTTTTTCCTGCAGGCGGCATTCAGTATTTTTTTGGCGACTAGCGCAGCGCTCATGCCCTGACCGGGAGTGGCGAAGGATTCCGGCCGGCCGTCAATGGAACTGGCATGGGTTGAAAAAGGGGTGTCGGTCACTCCCGGATACACGCTGAGGACATGGATCTTCTCCTTTTTGAGTTCAATGCGTAGGGCGTCGCCCAAGGCATTCAAGGCAAATTTGGAGGCCGAATAAATGCCCATCTTGGGGATGCTGAGGCGTCCGGCAATGGATGAAATATGAATAATCTGTTTTTTGGAGGATTGGGATTTTTTCAGAAGCGGTAAAAAGAGCTGCGTCAAAATCAAGGGCGCAAAGAAATTGAGTTCCATCAAAGTCCGCGCTTCTTCTACAGGAAGATGTTCGATGAAACTGTAAACCCCCTTGCCGGCATTGTGGATGAGAATATCCAGATGCTCAAATTTCTTGGAGACCGCTTCCAAAATTTTCTTTTGATCTTCAGCCCTGCAGACATCGGCTTCCAAAACCAGGGCCTCCGGGGCCCGCACGGCTTTGATTTCCTTAGCCACCTGCTCCAGCTTATCCGCCGACCTCGCCACCAGAATACACTGGGCCCCTTCTTCCGCAAAGGCCAGCGCCAGCTCACGGCCTATGCCCATGGAAGCGCCGGTGATGAGGATTTTTGTGTTTTGAAATTTTTGTGTTTCCAAGTTTTTCTCTTCCTCCTCTCAATCTTAAGGGATATCGAAAAATTAACTGTACCATCACTGGATGCAATTCTGATGTTTCCTCGTTTTCGTAGGGGCGGTGCCTCTGTGCCCGCCCGCACACGGATGCACATTGAACTCAATTGAAATGCCAAATTGCGGGCGACCACAGAGGGATCGCCCCTACAGGAATCGCGTGAACTAATAAATGAGCATCCCACTATGGGGATTTTGGGTACTGTGATTGTAAACGGTATTTCTATATTTTCTAAGTCTCTAAGAGGAGGAGATTTCACGAACAACCCATCGAGTTTCCACAATTGAGGCATTTATAGCAAGCCCCATTTCTCACCGTGATGTGTCCGCAACCATCGCAGAATGGGGCATCTCCCATCATCGTAGAAAGTTGATCGCTGAGCGCAGAGCCGCTGTGGGTGGTTTGGCTTTCCACTTTTTGAAACTCACTGGCCTTTGCGACAACCGCCTTTGACGGGGCCTCTACTTCACGATTTTTCATTTGTTGTTCCAGGATGGCATTGTGCAACAATTCACCATCCGCCGGTTTCACTTGCACAAAATCCGTGCGGCCCATGTACTCCATGCCTAAAACCCGAAACACATAGTCGATTACCGAGGTCGCAAATTTTACATTGGGATGATCCACCACGCCTTGAGGTTCAAAGCGGGTGAAGGTGAAGCAATCGACGAATTCTTTCAGAGGCACGCCGTATTGCAAGCCGAGGGAAATAGAGATGGCAAAGCAGTTCATCATGCTTCTAAAGGACGCGCCTTCCTTGTGCATGTCGATGAAGATCTCTCCCAGGTTTCCGTCTTCATATTCGCCGGTGCGCAGATACACCTTGTGTCCGCCTACGCGCGCCTCTTGGGTGAGTCCGCGGCGTTTCACGGGCAGGCGTTTGCGCTTGGGTTCCGACAGCTGATCTTGTACCACAGGGGTCTGAGGCGCGACTGCTTCGGTCTTTTCCTCTTCCTTTTTCTTGGCATTTTTGGTCCCACTCGAAAGGGGTTGAGACATCTTGCAACCGTCACGATAGAGGGCAATGGCCTTCAAGCCTAGCTTCCAGCCTTGCATATAAATTTCTTCAATTTCTTGCACCGTGGCCTCGTGGGGCAAATTCACCGTTTTGCTGATTGCACCCGAAATAAAGGGTTGCACGGCAGCCATCATGCGAATGTGGCTCATGGCGGCCAGGAAGCGCTGTCCCAGTTTTCCACATTTGTTGGCACAATCAAACACAGGCAGGTGTTCGGCCTTTAAATGCGGGGCGCCTTCGATGGTCATGCGGCCACAAATGACGACAGAGGCCTCGTTGATTTCTTTTTCACTAAATCCAAGGGCCTTCAGTAAATTGAAACCTGCGGTCTCAAAATCACTCTTCATCAAACCCAGGCGTTCCAGGGTAGTGCCGCCCAGGGTAAAGTAGTTGAAGGCCTGAGACAGTTCAAACACGGTCTCGAGTTTGTTTTCGATAATCTTCAAATCGTCTTCGGAAAATCCCTTGGCCTTTAAACTTTCTTCGTTGATGTGCGGCGCTCCCTTGAGCGAAGAAGTTCCGCGCACATAAGCCACGATGTCGGCAATTTGCATGGGGCTGTAACCCAGGTGTTTGAGTGCGGGAGGAATCGACTGGTTGATGATCTTGAAATAACCCCCTCCGGCCAATTTTTTAAATTTCACCAGGGCAAAATCGGGTTCCACACCGGTGGTATCGCAATCCATCAGCAAACCAATGGTTCCGGTAGGGGCCAGCACCGTGGATTGGGCATTTCGGTAGCCGAATTTTTCTCCCAAATTGAGGGCCATGTCCCAATCTTCCTGAGCGGCCTGAAGTACGGCAGAGGGGCAGGAGGGATCAATTTTATAAGAGGCCTCTCGATGCATTTTGATCACGCCCAACATCGATTCGCGATTTTTGGCATAACCCACAAAGGCCCCTTTTTCGCGCGCCATCTCGGCTGAAACCTTGTAGGCATGTCCACATAGAATACCGGTGAGCCCCGCTGCATAAGCACGACCTTGGGCCGAATCATAAGGAATTCCCAGTTGCATCAGCATAGAACCCAAGTTGGCATAACCTAAGCCCAAGGGCCTATAATCATGTGAGTTTTTGGCGATGCCCATCGTGGGATAGCTGGAAAAATCGATCAAAATCTCCTGGGCCATAAAGAAGGTTTTAATGGCATGACGGTAGCCTTCCACGTCGAAGTTTCCCTCTTCTTTCAAAAATTTGGTGAGATTGATGGAGGCCAGGTTGCAGGCGGAGTCGTCCAGAAACATAAATTCAGAACAGGGATTTGACGCATTAATCCGGCCCGTGGTTTTGCAGGTGTGCCAACGGTTGATGGTGCTGTCGAATTGAACTCCGGGGTCGGCGCAGGCCCAGGCAGCGAAGCAGATCTGGTCATACAAATCGCGGGCCTTGTAGGTATCACACACCTGCCCAGTAGTGCGGAACTTGGTTTGCCAGACCCCTTTTTCAAGCACCGCCTTCATGAATTCGTCGGTGACCCGGACGGAGTTGTTGGAATTCTGCCCGGCAATGGTGTGATAGGCCTCGCCATTGAAATCCGATGAATAGCCCGCAGCAATGAGGACGGCTACTTTCTTTTCTTCCCTCAGTTTCCAATTGATGAAATCGACAATCTCGGGATGATCCATATCCAGTACCACCATTTTTGCTGCCCTGCGCGTGGTTCCGCCCGATTTGGTGGCGCCCGCGCCACGGTCTAGCACTTCGAGAAAACTCATGAGGCCCGAAGAAGTGCCTCCTCCCGAAAGTTTCTCTTGTCTGCCACGAATGGCCGAAAAATTGCTGCCGGTGCCAGAGCCAAATTTAAAGAGCTTCGCTTCGTTTTTGGCCAGTTCAAAAATACTCATGAGGTCGTCATTTACCTTTTGAATGAAGCAGGCCGAGCATTGGGGGTGTTCGTAAGAATTTTTGGTTTCGCGAAAGGTGTCGCTGTGAGGATCCCAATAAAAATTGCCCCCCGAACCTTCAATGTTGTATTCTTGAAAAAGACCACAATTGAACCATACAGGGGAGTTGAAGGCGCCGCGTTGGGTAATGAGAAGGTATTTGAGTTCATCTTCAAAACTCTGGGCATCTTCGGAGGAGCTAAAATAGCCTCCCAATTTTTCACCGGCCTTGCGAATGGTATGGGCCAAGCGATGCACCACTTGTTTAGCCGAGTTTTCAGCGCCCGTCCCAGGGACCCCGGCCTTACGGAAATAGCTTTTCACTAGAATATCGACGGCCAGCTGGCTCCAATCGGCTGGGGCCTCGATATTATCCATTTTAAATACCACAGAGCCATCAGGATCGGTGATCAAGGAAGACCATTGGCGATAAGAGACTTGGTTCAGTGGATTTTTTCCCTTGAAGGTAAAATAGCGCGAGATCTTAAGGCCTCTTACTCGTGCTCCTGGACGAGAATCTGGATGAAGCGCAGCCCTGCGTTTTTCAATTTTTGCTTTGAGTTCAGAACTTTTTACAGCCATAGAATTCTCCCCATTTTTAGGCAAAAGAAAACCCCTCAAAAGGCCCCTGCCCTTTTTCGAAATAACATTAAATTGTTTGGTTTGAAACCCCTTACTTGCGTTAAAACTACAAGATATTGTGTACTTTTGGAGACTAAACTACCAGATGTAGAAAAGTCAAAATTAATTTTTAACAAGGAAATGCTTTGTTAGGCATTTTTTGATCTGCTCATTTTTTGTTCAGATTCATAAAAGTTGCGCTAGTGGCCTTCAAAAATTGGATGAGAAAGTGATTAAGTTGGGGACTTGGCCTGCGAAAAAGAAGGATTAAAAAAAGTAAAAAAATTTTTTTCACAACTCATCCCCATTTTATCCACAACTGTGTTTGAAATTCAAACGCTGGCAAAGCTAACATGGGTCGATATTAGAACAATTTTTTATTTTTAAAAAAAGAAGTGATTCTACAAAGTGCTTAATTGACGGGCATTTTGTGCTTTTTTGGGTCTTTTTTCCTTTCTGGCTTCCTCCTTGCAAAGCTTGGCTATGCCTTCCAAAGAAAGGAAAGAAAATGACCAGCATAAATCGCTATACTCGTGAGCATAATGAACGAGTTCATTCCAATGCCGTTGCTCAAATCGTGTCTCGTACTCAGGTCAATGAGCAGCTTTCGTCCTCCCCTTCAAAAAGGCTGAGTCCCCTTGCTGGGGTAGAACAATGTGTTCCCCAAAAACTTCAAGGCCTAATGGGGAATACCTTTAGAAATTTAGATTATCAGGGATTGCTTCAATCGAAAGACCTGGATCTCATCCAGAAAAATTATCCAGCCTACAAACAAGCCGAGCAAAAAACCGATGTGAATTGGCGCGTGTTAGCGGCTATTCATCTGCGGGAAACAAATCTCAGCCAGGCGGCGGGCACCAAGCATAATCCCTTTCAATTTGACGGAATTTATAAAAGCAAGATTTCCGGAAATTTGCTTCAGGACGCAATCACGGCCGGAAATATTTTACAGACCAAGACCCAAGTAGAAAATGCTCACTATGGGCTGAAGGCGGTAGATCCTCTTAGGGCCGAACAAATGGATGGGGAAAATTTAAGACAGGCCATCTTTCGCTACAATGGGCCTATCTACGGCAGCCCAGAAAAATCCCCTTATGTGATGAATGCCTGGGATGAAGAGCACCAGGCCATGCCTATTTATCGCGGAAAAGCGGCGGTGCCTCATTGGGGAGTCGATCATCGCTTGGGAGTGATGACGACTATTCGGGAGCTGAATCGAGCGTTTCCGGGGATCCCGCCCTAATCCACTGCTTATTCTTTTTGCTCAGACTTATCATGTTTCTGGACAAACTTTTTCACATCCTCAATATGCTCTAAAACCAGTTTGGCTTTTTTAATCCCAAACTGAAAAGGATATTTATCCTCTTCGCTATTTTTCAAAACAATCATGGGATTTCCTTTGTATTCAGATTCTTCGGCGATGGCCATAGAAAGCTCCTTTGTAATTGATCGAACAAAAATGAAGTCGTGAAATAGAGGATATGGTGTCGATTGACAAATATTTTTAACATTTATCTAATTTAATTTTTTTATTTATGACAAAACCCGAAATCTACCTCAGCACTTTCGAAGCTAATCTCGAACTTCTCTCCGGTGCTACAGCGAATTCCAAAACCATGGAATGGTGGAAGACCTAGTCCCAAGCCTGGAAACTCTGCCGCTGTGTCCAATATTGTTCCATCCTTCATAATTTGACAGTTTACAATCGACAATTTTTGACATATTTTGTCTATCATGATCGACAAAATAATAGAGCGCCAAAACACCGCTCAAATTAAAAAAAGTTTAAACGAAAAATTCATCACAGCCCTCATTGGGCCCAGACAGGTGGGAAAATCTACTCTTCTTGAGCGACTGCTTGTAAAAGAGGATACACTGTTTCTGAATTTTGATTCCGGTGAAGTGCGCCAGAAGGTCTTACTGCAAGAATCCTGGATACAAGAACAACTCGAACAAAAAATAAAAGCTCCTCTTTCAAAACTTCAGAAAAAACTCACTCTTTATATTGATGAAGTGCAAAAACTTCCCGAATCGTTTGAAATTTTGAAGCAGCTCTATGACCAGTTTCATCCCAAATTAAAAATAATTATTTCGGGCTCTTCTTCTTTACTCATCAAAAAACATAGCGCTGAAAGCCTGGCAGGTAGAATTCGCTATTTTTACATGCAGCCTTTCACCTTTGAAGAAGCCTCTCGTCTGGAAGATTTAAAAAAGGATGAGGGCCCTGATTCTCAAGTTCAAGAATGGTTAGAGAATTTGCTGGAAGGAAAATTCTCCGAAAAAATGGGTCGAAAAATTGAATCGGATAAAAGATTCATTAAACAATCTTTTGCTCGCAAAATGGAAGAATGGTGTTTGTGGGGGCTTTTGCCAGGTCGCTTGCATCTTAAGGATGAAGAAAACAGGCTCCTTTATTTAAGAGATTATATTGATACCTATATTGAAAAAGACATGCGCGCGACAGAACGCATTGGCTCACTCAACGACTACCGAAAACTCACGCGACTGATGGGAGGGAAACTGGGAGATCTGATCAACTATTCCAACATTGCGAGCACCTTGGGAATTCATCGTCAAACCGTAAAAGAATATCTGAATTTACTGGACGAAAGTTTGCTGGCTTATCGCCTTTCTTCTTATTCAGAATCCATCTTTAAACAAATAACCAAATCTGAAAAAAACTACTTTATTGATAACGGACTTGCCTATTATTTCGCAGATCTCAAGCCCCTCGACATTCTCAGGGCTTCGGGTGAAATGGGTCATCTCTACGAAAATCTTATCCTCTCTGAATTTAAAAAGCAGGCCACGCTGCTGCCCGTGCCCCTGCATTTTTTTTATTGGCGTCAATCGGGACATTCGCCCGCAGAAGTAGACCTGATACTCTCTTACCGTGGAAATATTTTACCCATTGAAATAAAGGGGATGTCAAAAGTGGATGGCAGCGATCTGAAAGGCCTAAAAATTTTTGCGACAACTTTGAATGAAAAGAAAAAGCAAATTTTATACTCTCTGGTCATTTATCCAGGAGATTTTCACTACGATAAACAAGAAAAAATATTTTTTATACCCGATTGGTTTTTCAGCTAATTTCTGGGACAAACGCATAATAGGGTTGGTAAAAAGATGCATTTAATTACTGGGGGTAGTTTTTTTTGATAAGGCGAGAAGTTTCTTGATTTCTATTTTTTTCCCTTTGCCTTCTTCTTTTCTAAAGTCAATCACTTCTTGTTTGGGGTGTTGTTT
>JADFYH010000052.1 GCA_015233135.1 Deltaproteobacteria bacterium | reverse complement strand
GATCATAGGCGAGGCTCCTTTCTTGTCCTTTTCAAACCAAGAAATCCTCGCCTTCTTTTTATCTCTAAGCAAAATTAAACTTTTCTTACTTTTTGCTCTTTTTTACCCCCAGTAATTAAATGCATCCAACAGATGTAAAGTAAGCAACAAATTTAGCATATTTTCTTGATTCACTGGAGTGTTTTTGTTACCTCATCTGCGCTTTTCATTCGATGAACCCTGGGATGAAACCATTTTCTTTATGGAGGAAGTATCATGTATCCAATACCGGTTGCCATAATCCTGATTGCTGCCCTCAGTTTTTTTGCCTATTCAATGAGCAAACGCTATAAACTCCTCACCTTGGGGAAGGCCTCCGATAACCTTAAAAATATTCCTGCCCGAATAAAAGCCCTCTTAGACTTTGGCTTTGCCCAGCATCGTTTGATCGCCAAAGATTTTGTCCCCGGTTTGTTTCATGCCTTCATCTTTTGGGGGTTTTGTATTGTTGCCCTGCAAACCCTCTATTCCTTTGCAGTGGGGTTTAGTGCAAATTTCCATTTTCCTTTTGTTTCCGAATCGCTGTGGAATGGATACCGCTTCGTGAAAGATTGCATCGAGGCCTGTGTGGTCAGTGGGGCACTGTATTTTCTTTATCGACGACTCATCTCTAAGCCCGCTCGAATCACCTTATCCGGCGAAGGAACCTTGATTCTTGGTTTTATCCTCACCCTCATGATCACCGATTTTATAAACGATGGAATCCATTTCATTCACCATGGATTTCCAGGGCTTTTAGCAGGCCCTGTGAGCAGCTTATTCGGACAGGCCTTGTTGAATCTTTCTCCTTCGAGCCTGGCAACGCTTGGCGCCGTCTCCTATTTTTTGCACATCGGGGTCGTACTCCTCTTTTTGAATTTCTTACCCTACGGGAAACATTTTCACGTCATTACCTCACTTCCCAATGTGTTTTTGAGAAATTTAAAACCTTATGGGGCACTCAATCCCATCAATTTAGAAGATGAAAGTGTTACCGCTTATGGAGTTTCAAAATTAAACGAATTTACCTGGAAAGATATTTTGGATGTTTATTCCTGCACGGAATGTGGCCGCTGCACCTCGCAATGCCCGGCATGGAATACGGGAAAAACACTCAATCCAAAGCAGATCAACATCGATCTTAAACATTACATGTATGAAAATATTAATGGGCTCACAGGATCTGCCGAAGCCAGAGAAAAAGCGCTGATTCCTCTGGTGCCTGAAGTCATTAAACCCGATGTGTTATGGTCTTGCACCACCTGTCGCGCCTGTGAAGAGGCCTGCCCTGTTCTCATCGGTTTTGTCGATCGAATTGTGGGGATGCGTCGAGACCTGGTGCTGATGCGTGGCGAATTTCCTGAGGAAGCTCAGGCAACTCTTCGTAATATTGAAACCAATGGAAACCCTTGGGGAATCGGATTTGATGAGCGAGCAAGCTGGGCAAAAGGCTTAAACGTCCCCCTCCTTTCTGAAAAGAATGAAGTAGAAGTGCTTTACTGGGTAGGCTGCGCGGGGGCTTATGATGATCACAATAAAAAAGTTTCAGTTGCCCTGGTAAAAATTCTTCAGGAAGCCAAGGTGGATTTTGCCATTTTGGGCCCTGAAGAAACCTGCACAGGAGACTCTGCCCGTCGTATTGGAAACGAATATTTGTTTCAAACCCTGGCAAAGCAAAATATCGAGACCTTGAATAAATACAAATTCAAGGTAGTGCTGGCTCAATGCCCTCACTGCTTCAACACCCTTAAAAACGAATACCCTCAGTTTGGCGGAAATTATCAGGTGATGCATCACAGTGACTATATCGCCCAGCTGATCAAGGAAGGCCGTCTTAAACCTGTTAAAGAACTTAAGCAAAAACTAACCTACCACGATTCTTGTTATTTGGGACGTTATAATAATATTTATGATGCACCGCGAAAAATCCTAGAGTCTATCCCCGGGGTAGAGTATAAGGATGCAGAGCTTTCCAAAGAAACGGGTCGCTGCTGTGGAGCAGGAGGGGGGCGCATGTGGATGGAAGAGCATACGGGCACACGAGTGAATCATAAACGTTTAGAGGACTTACAAACGGTAAGACCTGAAACAATCGCTTCTGCTTGCCCCTTTTGTAAGGTCATGATCACGGATGCTAGCAAAGACAAACAAGTTGACGTTCAAGTAAGAGATATCGCCGAAATTTTTGCAGAATCACTTCAATAGAGCTAAACGTCATGTTCCTCTTGGAACGTGATGTGCGGTTTATCTAAAATAAGGAGAAGAAGAAATGAAAAAACTCACAATACTCTTAGCTCTGCTGGGGCTGGGCGTAGCCACCCCTAGCTTTGCCCAAATTACAGCCACAGAAGTTCAAAACCCAACTGCTTGCACAGGTTCTGCGGGAAACTGTGGTCGTTGGTACGAATTGATTGAAGAAACTACCCCTCCTGCTTGCGATGCGGCTCGCCAAAACCGAGAAGAGTGCCATCGTTGGTATTCAGAAGGTCGTGAAGCCCCAAAGCCTGTGGTTCAAGCTGCAAAAATTGAAATCAACCAGATCGTTTATTTTGATTTCAATAAATCCAATATTAAACCTGAATCTTACGGCGTTTTGGATGACGTTGCTTCTGTGTTGAAAAACAATCCAAAAATTCAAAGAGTTCGCATTGAAGGTCACACCGATTCTATCGGTTCAGAGGCTTACAATGAAAAACTCTCCGATAGACGCGCTGCTTCCGTGAAGACTTATTTAACTTCCAAGGGCATTTCCGCGGATCGATTAGAATCCGTTGGATATGGTAAAACCCGCCCCATAGCAGACAATGGCACAGAAGCCGGACGAGCCAAAAACAGAAGGACTGAATTTAATATTAAATAATTGTTTTTTTCACTCTATTGTTGACGAGCGCTGGAGGCCTTTGTTACAAGCCCAGCGCTCGTTGTTTTTTATCTGTACAATTTTTTAACAGAAGCGTCACGAGCGATTCAAGTGCAAGGCGCGGAGGCTCCAAAATACCGGAGTTTGCTACTGCAAATGAGGACATTTTGAATACCGCAACGCCGCAATTGAAGTGCGTAGTAGCTTATGTAAAAAATTTACGGGCCGGTAGCTCAGCTGGTAGAGCACTGCCCTTTTAAGGCAGGTGTCCCGGGTTCGAACCCCGGCCGGCTCATGTTGTAGTTATCAGTTGCTAGTAACCAGTTACCAGTAAGTATAGCAAAGTACTTTTAACTGAAAACTAATAGCTAATAACTGTTAACTGTTTTTAACTGTCCCTATCGTCTAGAGGCCAAGGACACTGCCCTTTCACGGCAGTAACACGGGTTCGAATCCCGTTGGGGACGCTATAGTGCAATGAGGCGAACTTTTCGCCACCATCATTGCACGACCCAAATTGAGGGTTCCTTTTAGGAGAACTCCCCCTTGTGCCTCATGGGGCACAAGGGGACCCTCAAATATTTGGGGTATTAATGCGCTATATCTATCCCCCGCAGATTCAATATCGCTCATAATCTCTTCCAAGCGAATTTTCACAAGATAAGGGGTAATCAAATATCTGGTTTTACTTTCGGAATGTGTCAGTCGGGAAATCTGCTGTTTGACATGAAGCTTTCTATCTTCTCGTTGCCGAAGAGCCTCCGAAACAGCATCGATATTAGAAACGTTACCTTTGGTGATAAAACCAATGAGATTTGAAATTTCTTTATCGAGGCCTCCCAGCTCTTTTTCAAAATCCATTTTTTGATCAGGAGCTTGTCGAAGGCTTTCTTTAACGATTTCATTACACCTTTGAGCCGTGGATTGGACCAAGTCTTCATTATGAAGAAACTCTTCCTTTAAATAATCCAAGACTGCTTTTTCCACTCTGTTTCTTCGAATCAGAACACGCCAGTCGCAATTTCCTTTTCGATAAGCGGCTACACAGCCATAATATCCTTCTCGTCTGCCTGAAACCATAGTGACTGTACCCAAGCATTTTGGACAAGCCATCGCGCCGGTTAATAAATGTCGCTGGTCAATTCGATCAAAAGCTCCAAAAATTTTCTGATGTGACTTTGGAGCACTACTTTTTCTTTCTTCCTGATTTTCACCTCTTCGTTTTTGGACAACATCCCATAAATCCTGCGGAACAATTCGTAAATCCTCACGATCTTTTACGATCCATTGCGATCGAGGGCGTTGCTTTTTCGCACGTCTCCCTGTTTCAGGATCTTTTGAATCAAAAAAACGTCCAAATACCCAGCGGCCGATATATTTTTCATTATTCAGAATTTTGTCGATGGGACCAATTTGCCAATATGTCGCGCGAGGAGTGGATGTCTGCACTCCATCAACATTTAGAATTTTGGCAATGGCCACTTTTCCATGACCTTCGGAATAAAGTTTAAAAATACGCCGAACAATTTCGGCCTCTTGTGGAATGATTAAAATGCGAAAATGAGAAAGGACTTCACGACCCTTTCGTATTTCTCTTTTTGTCGCCTCAGATCCATACCCATAGGGCTTTTGGCCTGTTGAAAAATCCTCAAGGGCCCGGGCTTGAAGCCCACGGATAGTTCTGCCCGCATGGGCCTCATTTCCGAAATCAGCCACCATTCCCTTGAAAGTAAAGAAGGTCCTGGCATTCGAATCCGCAGAAGACACACGATCCGTTACTGAAACAAGCTCTACATCATAATGTTTAAGAAGGTCGTAAAGACCAAGTAGATTTCCCAATGAACGAGTCAATCGTGACAGATCATCTACGATTAAAATTTCGAAAGCTTTCGTCCGTATACCTTCAAGAATAGTTTGATAACCAAAACGTCCCGCAATCTTGCCACTAACAGCCTCATCCGAATGAATCCATTTCGGTTCAATTTTGATCTCTGCATCCTGGAAAAGTCGTGTTGCAATTTGATTTTTACCGAGAAGATATTTAATTCGCTCAACCTGATCTACCGCACTGGTAGGACTTTGCATGTCACTCGAATAACGAGCATAAATGGCTCCAAAAACAACAGGACGTACTTCAGGGGAAATTTGTGGTTTCTTGGTCATTTGGAAACCTCCTTTAAGGACAACTCTCTTTTAACTATATCCATAGCAAGAGCATCGATAAAATTCAAAACACCTTTTGAATACTCTATGCTTGAACGATCTTTAAACTCTGTTTTCAAACCGTTATCCATTTCATTTTTTGTATGAATATCCAGCAATACAAGTGTGGGGGGTCTTCCTAGCGATTTTGATTTTTCATCCATCCATAGTCACCGCCCCCTTTGTCATTGTTTTGCTTTCTCCGCACCGACCCTGATTCGCGCCTATAAGGCTCCGTCTACCATCTGCAAAAAAATCCATTACCATTTTCCTAAAAGCCAAAAATTGATTCTCGGACAAACTACTCTGACCTAAGTCGAGAATTTGTTTCATCACCTTGTCAAATGCCCTGAGTCCGATTTCCTGTTTCTCAGTCATCATGAACAATCTCCATCTTTTGTTTTCTCGTTTTAACCCGCCAATCCTCGCCATTCATCCGGATACACCGGCACATTTCAATCATTCGGGAAATAATCCGTTTACCCACTTTTTCTTCCAGTTCTTTCAAACTGCAATTGCTCGTAAAAATCGTGGGAAGCATGTGCTCGTAGCGATAGTTGATCAAAACAAAGAGCGTTTCCTGAACCCATTCCGAAGATTTTTCTGCGCCAATATCATCGAGAATCAGTAGCCGAACCTTTCGAGCCAAATCGAAAAGCACATGGTGAGTCTTTTTTCGACTATCAATCCTTTCCCGCAGTTCTAAAAGAAACTCCGGACAAGAAATAAAAAGCGTGGGCATCTTTCCAATTTGCCTATTGGCAATCGCCGCAGCGAGATGTGTTTTCCCCACACCGCAAGCACCTAGAAACAAGAGCCCGTTGCTGTTAGGCTGAAAGTCAGAGGCAATTTCGTAAGCCTTTTGAGTGTTGGCTTCAGGAACAAAGTTTTCAAAGATTCTCTGCTTAAACCGGATCGACATTCTCGAATTTTTAAAAGCTTCGTCGAGCAATTCCTGCTCTCTCAAAATTCTTTCCTGAACTTCTTTTTCTTTTTCGCATTCAGCGCAAAACGAACTAGGCGGAAACCATCGAGCCGATAATCCCATAAAAGCCGGTCTCAGATAAGGCTCCAAGCTTTTCTTGCATTGCAAACACTCTCCATCCGGAGGTCGTTTATTCGCATAGCTCGTCGTATTTTCCAGCATTCTCCCTAGCATGCGCATCTCCTTGGGCTTTCATCACCCAGCGGTTAAGATCACGAACAAACCACAAAAATGGATGTCCGTTTTCTGTAAGTCGTTTGTCATTGTGCTCGAGATACGCTCGGACGGCCTGACGATAAAGGCTCTCGTCGGGGGTTTTGGCGAGGATGCGTTTTGCGGCACCGCCTTCAGCCTGATAATTGCCCACGATGTATTCCTGACCTCTGGCTAGGAAGTACTCTTCCGCAAAGAGAATCAATCGCGGATGAGTCCAAGTTTGGGCTGCCTGTCGGCAGGTGGGGCCCTCTTGTTTTAACAACAGCTCGGTGTCTTTGACTTCCGCCGAGGCAGAAGATCCTTCTATTTTTTTGGAGCTGGAAGTTTTTATTCCAGCCTCCGAAGGAGGAAAATATTCCTGTTCCTGTTCTTGTTCCTGCTCCTGTTCCTGCTCCTGATTTGGCAAAGTCTTTCCGGAAGGCTTTGAACAGGCTTCCCGAAAGGCTTTATGAAAGCCTTCCCCTAATCCTTTCATGAAATTATCAAGCTCCTGAAATGCTTCATGTTTCAATTCACACTCCGGCATTTCATCCCAAGTATCTTTCCATCCTTTCACTACATTCGGATTTTCCGGTCGGTTGTAAAAAATTGCTTTCGGTATCCAAATTAAACGAGCCTTCCAGTCCGCTTTCACCATGCCTTTCTGAAAGAGTTCCTGAAAGGCTTTCCGGAACCCTTCTAGGTTCCAAGCAATCACTTCACTGAGTCCGGCTTCTCCCGAAGCAATCAAACCTGGGATTCGAGTCGTTTGTGGGCCTGTCAGCAAAAAAAACCAAAGCGTTTGTGCATTCGCCTCAGGAGCTGAAAGACTGCGAAACTTACTGTCGCCCCACATCTTCACAAAAATTTTCCTGTATCTCGACATAAGTTCGTTGTCCCATCGAGCGCCCTTAATTGATCGAGAATTTCTTCAAGTGATCGAATGTGAATTGGATCAAAACCGTGTTCTTGTATGCGTTGATTAAAATTTTCTTCGAGCACTTGAGATTCGCTCTGTATTTTTTGAATGAGAAGTTTTGCTCGAAGAATCAAATCATCCATCGATCTCTCCATCGATTGCTCTAATAACTTCATCGAGGTCATGCTCTCCCAAATGTTTACTTGCCTTCAATAACTCAGGAAGTGGAATATTAGTGGCTGAAGCGAGTTTTACGATATGTTTGAGTTTCATTTCATCCGTCGACACATCACGTTCCCATCGGGATATACTAGAGAAGTGAACACCCACAACCCTTGCCAGTTCTGTTTGAGAGAGTTTCGATCGGTGCCTTAAAGTTCTAATGAGTTCCCCCAACGTCAAAACTTTAGTGTCCATACTCATATGCTCTATATTTTACCTATTTCAACTGTCAACACTAAATACTTAAAAACACACTATTTTTAGTGCTGTAAATTATAATATATGCAAAAAGTATTGCATTCATGACGCACTTTAGCTATTCACGCGTATCTTTATGACGCAACGCTCAATAAATTTATTTCTCCTACGCCTAAAAAATCTCCGGAAAAAAGCCGGGCTGACACAGCAGGATATTGCCGACCGTCTTGGATTAAATCAGGCAACCTACTCCGCGATGGAAAGAGGCAGCCAATCTATTCTGAGCGATTATCTTTTCAAAATCGCGGAAATATTGAAAATTCCCGTCTGGCAAATTTTTGCAAATCCAAACGAAGCTGGAGTTCTAGATAAAGAGGATAAAACTTTCTTTGAGATGTGGATAAGATTTGCTCCCACCGAACGAGAAGTTTTGAAAGCAATGGCGGATCAGATTATGCAAAAGAAAGCGTTGGAAATAAATGAGCACACTTTTATTGTCAGCGCGCATGACAGGGAGCCTGGAGTTCGCATGATAGGGCCCCACCTGTACGCATGATAGGGACCCGGTGGTTCGCAAGGATAGGGACCCACTTTTTCCTCTAAAAAATAGCGACGGATCT
>JADFYH010000051.1 GCA_015233135.1 Deltaproteobacteria bacterium | reverse complement strand
TTGCGGAAAAACTTTTTGTGAGTGTGAAGACCATTGAATCTCATTATGCCAATATTAAAAACAAACTCGATTTGAAAAATTCTCATGAACTGATTCAGTATGCCGTCAAATGGTGTCTTGCTGAGAAAATCCAATAAGCCTGGGAAAAGCAGTTGTGTGGCTTTTTTCAGGTCAAGGTTTTGAAATTGTTTCAGATTGAGGCGGGAGTCCATTCACCTGGAAGGAGGCGTAGCAGACGCTACGTTGACTGACGGGGGAATGGCTCCCAACGAAGAGCTGGGACAATTGCAGAAGCTTGCTAAATGCGGCTACCGCCGTATTTAGGATAAGAGAATCCCCCACCCCAGAATACTGCCCACCCCGATTGTAGATCATCGCTCCTTCTTGTACTTACCACACAGTTAATACAAACAAATTTGAAATAAGAATTTTTCTTATCTCATAAACAAAGGGGAACTATATGAATCCAAATAATAAAGAAGCGACAGGCGAAAAGAACAATCAACCTGGAAAAGCTCCTCAGCAGGATTTAAGGACGGGCAATCAAAATCTTCAAAGCAAAGATGCTTCACAGGATACCTCGAAGGGAACTTGTGCAAAAGAGGGTGATAAGGCGCCTGTTATTAATCCGATCATTGCTCAGAAGCCAGCTAGCGGCGATCAAGCAAAGCATGTTCAATAGTGAGTGATGGTCATTACCGGCCCCGAGGGGCCGGTTTTTTTATCACAAACAAATAAGGAGCTTTCTATGTTGGGAACAATTTTAACGATATTTCTTATACTCCTAGTAATTGGAGCCCTACCCACCTGGCCCCATAGCCGTAATTTCGGTTATTACCCCAGTGGCATTGGAGGCATCCTACTGATCATCGTCATTATTTTGCTGTTGATGGGGCGTATTTGACCACCATGCTGGTGTTTATGAAAGGCCTGTCTTGTAAATAGCCAAGCCCACTAAGGGAATTCCCCAGCCTAGAATACTGACTCCCCCGATTGTTATTCTTCAGAAAGAAGATCTATATATCATCTGGAAGTTACTCATAAACAATCTATTGGAGGTTATCTATGCAAAGCCAATTAAAGGAAAAAGTAAAAGAGATGCACATCGGAAAAAATCTGAAGGAAGGCGCTTCCGCGTTGGGAAGTGATATCAAAGCGATGGGAAGGGATGCCAAAAAAGTTGCGGGTGAGGCGGTGGAGCATGTTCGAAAGGGCACGAAAGAAGTTCTTCAAAAGGCTGAGAAAAAGTTAAGCTAATAAAATGAAAAGGGAGAATAAAGATGAATATCATCCGAAGAGTAATGTTGGGAAGTTTTCTGGTAGTCGCCGTGTTGGCGAGTCCGCTACACGCAAGGGCGGCAGATGTTAGAATAGGTATCGGCTTACCTCTCTTTTATCCGGAGCCTGAGTTCAGATATGATCAAGGCTACTATCGCACTCGGGACAATCACTACTACCACTACGACGAAGACCGCAGGGGTTGGCATTATGGCCGGAGCCATAAGGAGGGCCTGAAGGAAGAAGAAAGGCGCCTGAAGCGGCAGGATCGTGATCTTGATCACGATAGACATCATAGAAGATGGTAGAAGGGAAAAAACGGAGGTTTACTATGAAAGAAACATCAGCCCTTACAGATATCAAAACAATTCGACAACGGGCACGCGCACATATTGAAAATGGAGCCGTGACAGAGAGCTATAAGGCAGATCGCAAAAAAGTGCTTCAACTCCTCAATGAAGCTCTGGCCACCGAAATTGTTTGTGTGCTCCGTTACAAATGCCATTATTTTATGTCTTCCGGAATCAATGCCTCTCAGGTGGCCGCTGAATTTTTAGAGCATGCCCAGCAAGAACAGGCCCATGCCGATCAAATTTCGGAACGTATCGTGCAGTTGGGAGGGAAACCCAATCTTTCTCCTGAAGGATTGTTGGGTCGCAGTCACGCTGAATATGTCGAAGCGGAAGATTTGAAAGGAATGATCCGAGAAGATCTGGTGGCGGAACGAATTGCCATCGAGAGTTATACCGAAATGGTTCGCTACATTGGCGATGATGATCCCACCACCTGTCGGATGCTGAGAGAAATTTTGGCGATGGAAGAAAAGCACGCCGATGACCTGTCCGAATTTTTGAAGGTCATCTAGGCAGGCCACTCTCAAATGATTTACAGGGATCAGCTTGCAAAAACCTTCTCCCGTATTGCTCAGGCTCTCAAAATTTCCAAACACGATGAGCGCCCCTTGGCTTATATCGTACAGATTATCCGGGAACACTTTCATGCCGAAGTTTGTTCACTCCATGAATGTCACCAAGATACTTTAACTCTTGCCGCGATAGATAAATACAACCCTTCCCTTGAAAAGCGTAAACCGCAGGATCCGCAAAAGCTGCAAGAGCTGATAGCTCTCGTGCTCGAAAAAAGAGGAGCTGTCTTTGCACAAGACAGGGCGGCTGTGCCGCTTGTCTATCAGGAAAAAATTGTAGGCGTACTTACACTTCAAAGAAATCAGCTCAATGGTTTTGATCTTCCGGAAAGACAATTTCTGGAGTTTATTGTCTTGCAGCTGGCTGGAGTGATTCAATCTTTAACTATTGCGGAACGGGCAAAAAAAGAAATGAAGAAAAATCAGGCATCCTTGGTCTTTCAAGGCATTGCCGTTTCTTCTGGTTTCGGTATTGGCCCTGCGCTACTGCTTCATGAGGGAATTACATCCACCGTTTTTTCCAAACCTGATCTCTCTTCTCAGAGTACCCAGAGCGAACAGGGCAAGCTTAAGGCGGCCTTACAAAAAACCCTGGAGGATTTGAGTCATTTGGAAAAAAGCGTAGAAAAAAAATTCTCCAAAGAAGAGTCCGATATTTTTTACAGCCAGCAGATCATGCTTTCAGATATCAATTTCCTGAAAAAGTTGGAGAGTTCAACGGATCAAGGCAAAAGCGCTTTGGAGGCCGTGGATGAAGTTCTCAAAGAATACATGCATCAGTTTAGTAAAAGCAAAAATCCCCGTTTAGAAGAAATAGTCATTGATTTTAAAGAATTAAAACAAAGGATTTTAAAAAATCTTTTGGGGATAGAATCCCATCAAGAAAAAGAAAATTGGACAGGAGTGCTCGTCGCACACTCTCTCGGCCCATCGGACACCATTCACCTCGACGCCAGCAAGCTTTTGGGAATTGTGACGATGACGGGCGGACTCACCTCCCATGCAGCAATTTTGGCGCGTTCCCTGGGAATCCCTGCAGTGATGGGCGCAGCTGAGATTATGCAAAAAATTCATCCAGGAGATCTCCTGATTGTGGATGGAAGCAAGGGAGAAGTGATTGTCAATCCTGACAGCTCCAGCCTGGATGCTTATGAGCTTTTTGAAAAAAAACATGTAGCAGAACTGGTAGATCTGAATGCCACTGCCTCTGAAACCGCAGTCACCTTGGATGGTCATGTGATTCATCTGGAAGGCAATGTCAGCTTCATTTCGGATATCAAAAAATTGCGTTATTTTGGTGCAGAAGGAATCGGTCTTTTTAGAACCGAATTTCTTTTTTTAAAGGGAAAAAACCTCCCCAATGAAAATGAGCAATTTGATATTTATTGTCAGATCATTAAGGAAGCCGAAGGACTTCCCGTCACCTTTCGTATTTTGGATACCGGGGGAGATAAACCTATTGAAGCGCTTTGTATAGAAAAGGAAACCAATCCCTTCCTGGGTTATCGCTCCATTCGCCTCATGCTCTCTCATCCCGAGATCTTGAAGATACAATTGAGGGCCCTGCTCCGTTCCTCCGCCTTTGGAAGCATTCGTCTGCTGATCCCGATGATTTCAGGCATGGAAGAAGTCGATGCCACCAAAAAAATTTTGGAAGAGGTGAAAAAAAATCTCTCCGATGAAAATATTTCTTACGATCCTCAAATTCCATTTGGGCTAATGATTGAAGTCCCTTCGGCAGTGGCCATGGTTTCTCTCTTAGTTCAAGAGGCCGATTTTTTGAGCATAGGAAGCAATGACCTCACCCAATACAGCTTGGCAGTCGACCGAAATAATGAACGAGTCGCCTCCTTTTTTGAGCCCTTGCACCCTGCTGTGATCTCCTTCATCTCTCAAGTTGCATCTGCAGGATTAACGGCCCAAAAACCCGTGGGAATTTGTGGCGAGATGGCAAGCGATCCCTTCGTCATTCCGCTGCTGCTAGGCCTGGGAATTAGCAGTCTCTCGATGATCCCCTCCAGTATTCTAGTAGCAAAAAAACTCATCCGAAATCTGAATCAGCAAGAAGCACAGGAAATGGCAAAACAAGCCTTACAAGCCTCAAGAATTGAAGAAGTGAAATCTATCTTAAGACGTTTTCAGAATTGAGATTCCCTCTGACCCTCTATTAGGGATTAAAGGTCCTTTTTGTATATTTTCCCTCTTGCACTGTTTGTGAATTAATAGATAGAATATACGTGCACATATATTTGGAGGGCCTATGTCTCAAATTGCGATTTATTTGGAAGAAAACATTCAAAAACAACTAGACCGTGCTGTAAAGCTGGAGGGTAAAAGCAGGTCTGCCTGGGTCAAAGAAGCTATTGTGGAAAAAATCAATTCGGGTTTGCCAGACTCGTGGTTCAAGCTTTGGGGCACTTGGGAAGACAATCGAAGTCCCGAAGAAATACTCAAAGACATCCGTTCCAATAATATTGGAAGCAAAAGAAGGCCCTTAAAATGAGTTATCTTTTGGATACCGACATTTGTATTTACCTTCTAAATGGTGGAAACGAAAAGTTGGCAAAAAAATTCAGGGAAAATAGCCGGGAAGTATTAGCCATCAGTACCATTACCGAAGCTGAACTTTATTTTGGCGCGCTTCACTCCCTAAAACCCCAAAATAATCTGGAAAGAGTAAAACACTTTATAGACCCTCTGGAAATTGCCCCCTTCGATTCAGAAGCCGCATTGCATTTTGCTGAAATCAAGCAGGCCTTGAGCAAAAAAGGAACTCCCATTGGAGTAATGGACATGCTGATTGCCGCGGTCGCACGTTCGAAGCAGATGACGGTGGTGACGAACAATCTCAAACATTTTAAAAATGTTCCACAACTTTGGGTGGAAAATTGGAGTTGAGTGGGGTTCCCAAGAAAGGTTGCTAAAAAAAATAATGGGGTTACAATAATCGCTCTTAAACCTTTACTTGGAGGTGCAGGATGTTTTTGCACTTTTATGGTTTTTTTCGATCTTTCCCCGGCCTGGTTCCCTTGGCCTCTGTGCTAGTCACTTTAATCCTGGGTTTTGTGGGGGCCCCTTTTATTTTATGGACCTTGGCCCTCGCTGCCCTGCTGATCGGCTTTGCTGCCCCAAAGGCCGTGCTGATTGCCTTTGCCGTGCTGGCTATCCTCTTTAATCTCAGGCCGCTGCGCGCCTTTCTGGTCAGTGCCTTTCTTATGGAGGGGATTAAGAAAATTTTACCCAAGATTTCTGACACCGAGCGAGTGGCCCTGGAAGCCGGTGTGGTGTGGATTGAAAAAGATCTGTTTTCCGGAAAACCTGATTTTAAAAAGATTTTGGCAGAGCCTTATCCCGAGCTGAGCCCCGAGGAAAAAGCCTTTCTGGAGGGGCCGGTAAATCGCCTTTGCGAGCTGTGTGACGATTGGAAAATCTGGCAGACCCGCGAACTTCCGCCAGCCGCCTGGGAGATCCTCAAAAAAGAAAAATTCTTTGGGATGATTATTCCCAAGGAATATGGCGGTTTGGGTTTTTCGGCCCTGGCGCACTCTGCGGTTATTCAAACACTGTCCTCCCGATCGCTTCCCCTGGCCGTTACCGCAATGGTGCCCAATTCTTTGGGGCCTGCGGAGTTACTCATTCATTATGGGACAGAAGAACAAAAAAAATATCTGCTTCCCCGTCTGGCACGGGGCGAGGAATTGCCTTGCTTTGCCCTTACAGAACCTGGTGCTGGGTCCGACGCCGCTTCTATTGTTTCCTCTGCCGTGTTGTTCAAGGGAGAAGCCGGCAAACTCTATCTGCGCCTCAACTGGGATAAGCGCTGGATTACCCTGGCGGCGATTTCTACTCTTTTGGGCCTGGCCTTCCGTTTGTACGATCCGGATAATTTATTGGGAAAAGGAAGTGATTTGGGCATTACCTGTGCGCTCATTCCTTCTAATACGAAAGGCGTGGTTTTAGGCAGAAGACACGATCCTTTGGGGGTTCCTTTCTACAACTGCCCCACACAAGGACAGGAGGTGATTGTCTCAGTAGATTGCATCGTAGGTGGTATTGCCTCCGCAGGCAAAGGCTGGATGATGTTGATGGAATGCCTGGCTGCGGGTCGTGGCATTTCTCTCCCAGCGCAAAGTTGTGGCGGAGCGAAACTTGCCGCCCGCGTGGCTTCTAACCATGCCTCTATTCGCAAACAATTTGGTATGCCTATTGGAAGTTTTGAAGGGGTGGAAGAAGCGCTGGCTCGTCTGGGGGCCTTCGCCTATTTACTCGAGGCCTCTCGCCGCTTTGTGTGCGGTGCCTTAAATCAGGGGATTAAGCCTCCAGTCATTACGGCCATTGCCAAGTACCACAGCACAGAACTGGCCCGTAAATGTTTTAGTGAGGGGATGGATATTATGGGGGGCTCTGGCATTTCTACTGGCCGTCGCAATTTGCTCGCCCATAGTTACATCGCCGCCCCCATTGGCATTACCGTAGAAGGCGCCAACATCATGACGCGTACCCTGATTATCTTTGGCCAGGGCCTGCTCCGTGCCCATCCTTATGTCTTGAAAGAAGTGGACTCAGCCGAAAAAGGCGATCTCCGCGGATTTGACCGGGCCTTCTGGGGACATGTGGGGCACGTGGTTCGAAATACCTTTCGTGCGGTCTTGCTCAGTTTAAGTCGGGGTCATCTGGCTTTTTCTCCCGTCCGAGGTCCGGTGGCCAAATATTATCGCAAGCTTTCCTGGGCCTCAGCCCGCTTTGCCCTGATGTCGGATATTGCGATGGGGGCTTTGGGTGGCCGTTTGAAATTTAGAGAAAAAATTAGTGGTCGCTTTGCAGATGTGCTTTCCTGGATGTTTCTTTGCACGGCCACCCTGCGTCGCTTCGAAGCCGAGGGTCGACGCAAAGAAGATTTACCCTTAGTTCACTATGCACTGCAGTATGGGCTCAGGCAGATCCAGCTTGCTTTTGAGGGGATATTCAAAAATATCGCAATTCCGGGCTTCTCTTGGTTTTTCGCCGGTATTTTAGGGGCCTGCTCTCGAATTAATCCTTTGAGCCCCGATGTTTCGGATTCCCTGTCTCATCAAGTGGCTGCTCTCCTGCAAAAAGAGGGCGAGGGACGCGATCGTCTCTGCGAGGGGATTTATTATCCCACTCGCGAAGGCGAGGCTCTAAGGCGCATGGAGACTGCGTTTAAGGTGATTAAAGCAGCGGAAGAAACCGAAAGAAAATTGAGGCTGGCCGTCCATTCAAAACGCCTACCCAAATTAAAAGGCAGCAAACTTCTGGAAGAGGCTTTAAGACAAGGCCTCCTGAGTGAAGCGGAAGTCGCCAATTTACAGAAGGCAGACGAGCTTCGAGAGGAAGTGATTGCCGTGGATTCTTTTACCCAGGAAGAATATTTGAGTCGATCGGGCGGATTTTAATTACTCATAATGGGTCCACATTCTTAACACATGAACTATTCTTTTTTGAGGGTCCACCGCGTACACGAGTCTATGCTGAATATTGATGCGTCGCGAATAAAAACCCTGGAGGTTTCCAACTAGTTTTTCGTAGTGAGGAGGTGTTTTGAAGGGGTTTTGTTCTAGTAGCTCGAGAAGACTTTGAGTTTTTTCTTTTAAGCCTGCCTGCTTCAACTTCTTGGAATCCTTAACCGCTTTTGTGGAAAGTATGACCTGCCACTTTACCATTTTAGATCTTTCAGTTTTGTTCCTTTGGACAAAGGTTCTTGAGATGATTTTTGAATACTTTTGACCATTCCAGGAAGCCGGTTGAGGTAGAGAGTTTCTTCAATGGAGTTCCAATCTTCCTCTCCAATAACAAAAAACGATTCACCATTTTTTCGTTTTACTTTTACTGGCTGATGGTTGCTGACACACCAGTCTACGGTTTCTTTGAGTTTGGCTCGAAATGAATCGGATGATAATTCCATAAGAACCCCCTTCCTTTGTACGGTACTGGAATACAGTACTGAGATCAAGTGTTAAAAAAACTTAGCAACATTTCCGAATAAGCCCCGATGATACGAAAGTGACAGGTTTTGTACCCACTTTGTTTCTATCAAGAAAGGTTTCTTATGCTTAGACTTCAAAATACGATTTCAGCTTCTGGTCATGCAGCTGGCCTCGATCCTGTACGACACTCCCCCTCTCCCTTGCCCTTAATTCCCTCAAGATCTGAGCTGGCTTCTATTGTGTCGCCTTTGCAGGGCCTTTCAAGTTTTATCAGACCTATTACACATTATTTTCGGCACGATATTTTTACCCAACAATTTCCCGCTGAATTAGGCGTTGGCTTGCTTAGCGGCCTTGTAGGGGGTGGTTTAGGACGTTTTGTGCGAAATCGCAAGACAGGGACCCAGTGATCCGCAAGGATAGGGACCCACTCGGAGCGTAGCGACGGATCTTATTTTTTCTTTTTATAGGTGGGTCCCTATCGATGCAATTTGTTTTTTTCTGGG
>JADFYH010000050.1 GCA_015233135.1 Deltaproteobacteria bacterium | reverse complement strand
TAATACCCAAGGTGGAGCGATTCGAGACTTTATAATCCACGCCACCGATGACACCGCTCAGGCTCTGGTTATAGCCCGTGGCATTGCCATCAGACTTGCCATCGCTCCATTGGCCATAACCTCTGAGCCAGACGTTGGTATTTTTGCCCAAGGCATCACCGGCATTCTCACCGGAAATGCTGGAGGTCAGTGTCTGGTTCTGGTTTTGGAATACATGCTCGCTGAGCACCCGGTCGAAAGCACGGCGCATATCCTGTTCGGTATTCATGGCATTGCCGTGAATGGTACCAGCGGCCTTGTTCAAGACGCCCCGCACCTGGGCAGTGCTCAGGTTATACATCTGGTCAAGCTCGCCCCCGATGACATTATACTGAGTACCGGCGTTGAGGCCCCTTTCCAGTGCGGCCGCCACAGCCGCCTGGTTGCTGGCGCTTTATATCGCGACCGCTGAAAAGCAGGGGGCCAATCAAAAGCTGCTTCAGGGCACGACCCAGAACGATATTATCAAGGAATATCTTTCTCGTGGCACCTATGTCTTTCCTCCCGAGCAATCGCTGCGGCTCATCGTCGACATGATCTGCTATACGGTGACTGAAGTCCCCAAATGGAATCCCATCAACATCTGCTCTTATCATCTGCAAGAGGCGGGAGCGACGCCAGTTCAGGAAATTGCCTATTCTATTTGCAATGCCATTGCGGTTTTGGATGCCGTGAAAGAATCAGGAAAAGTGCCTGCGGATATTTTTCAAAAGGTGGTGGGAAGAATTTCTTTTTTTGTGAATGCCGGAATTCGTTTTGTAGAAGAAATGTGTAAGATGCGTGCCTTTGTAAAACTATGGGATGAGCTGACGAAAACGCGTTACGGCGTGGAAGATCCCAAATACCGGATCTTCCGCTACGGTGTCCAAGTCAATTCCTTGGGACTCACCGAACGCCAGCCGGAAAATAATATTGCCCGAATTGTTTATGAAATGTTGGCGGTTACTCTTTCTAAAGAGGCTCGTGCTCGTGCCATCCAACTCCCTGCCTGGAATGAGGCATTGGGTTTGCCCAGGCCCTGGGATCAGCAACTCTCGCTACGATTGCAACAAGTCCTCGCCTATGAAACAGATCTTCTCGAATATGGAGATCTCTTCAATGGTTCGAAAGTCATCGAAAAAAAAGTGGAGGCCTTAGTTACTGCAGCCAAAGTGGAAATTGATAAAGTTCAGTCTATGGGTGGAGCGGTCAAATCGATTGAAACCATGAAAAAGGCATTGGTGGCTTCTCATGCGGAAAGGGTGCGGCGGATTGAATCCAAGGAATTAAAAGTGATTGGAGTCAATTGCTTTACCGAAGCAACTCCCTCGCCCCTGATGTCGGGTGAAGACGAAGGCATTTTAAAGGTGGATCCTAAAGCTGAAAAAGATCAGATTGAAAGTTTGAACAATTATCGTAGCAAGCGAGATGCGTCAAAAGTTGCGGCTGCCTTGGAGAATTTAAAGAGGGTGGCTGCGTCCAAAGAGAATATTATGCCTGCAGCCATTGCCTGTGCCCATGCCGGGGTAACCACAGGAGAATGGGCCTTTGCGCTGCGTGAGGTTTTTGGAGAGTACCGTGCCCCTACGGGAGTGTCGGGGGTAAAATTGGCTTCCAGTTCTGAAGAGATTGAAAAAGTGCGTCAAAAAGTTCAAGCTTTTGAAAAGAAGACAGGCGAGAAATTGCGCATCCTCGTCGGCAAACCCGGCTTGGATGGGCATAGCAACGGCGCCGAACAAATTGCCGTCCGTGCCCGCGATGTAGGAATGGAGGTGATCTATCAAGGCATTCGCCTGACCCCTCTGCAGATTGCAGAGTCCGCTTTACAAGAAGGCGCGCATGTCGTGGGGCTTTCTATCCTTTCAGGCTCGCACATGGAGTTGATTCCGGAAGTACTTCGTCTGATGAAAGAAAAAGGCTTAGAAAAAGTGCCGGTGGTGGTCGGGGGAATTATTCCCGACTCGGATGCTCAAGAATTGATGAAAAGAGGTGTGGCCAGGGTTTATACTCCTAAAGATTTTGAGTTGAACCTGATTATGAAGGAGATTGTGGAGATAGTGTTTGGATCTTTTATTGACCTGTCAAACCAGACCAGGTTAGACTACTGACGAGTCGCCAATTAAACTGACGTAATGCGACTCTCTAGTACAACCGTTGGTAGGGTAAGCCCTGGTGGGCTGTCAGATAAACTGCCGACTTGTTAGTAAGTCTGAGAGGCTCTTATGCAAATTCATAATATTTCCGAAACCAAAGCACAATTGTCGGCCATGATTGAACGTGTCGTCAATCATGGAGAAGAAATTATTATTGGTAAGGCGGGTAAGCCAGTGGCTAAATTAATCTGTTATCAGCCTGCACGCGAAAATAAACGCTTAGGTTTGTTTGCAAAAAAAATTCGTATTCCTGCCGATTTTAATGAATGGCCCGAGGATATCGCAGAAAAACTGGGAATGAAATAAATGAAGCTTTTGCTGGATACTCATACTTTATTATGGGCGACTTCAGACGAAAAAAAACTCAGTACTGAGATTCGTGATCAGATTGCCAATCCTGGCAATATCGTTTTTGTGAGTTTGGTTTCTCTTTGGGAATTGCGCATCAAAGAATCGATAAAGAAGATAAATTTACCTCGTCATTTTTATCAAAGTCTTATCCCAGCTGGTTATGAAATTCTCTCTTTGACCCTTGCTCATCTTGAGGCCTACGCCCATCTTCCTCTGTATCATCGGGATCCTTTTGATCGTATGTTGGTGGCCCAAGCCAAGCTGGAACAGTTAGTACTTCTAACCCGCGATCCTGAATTAGAAAAATATGATGTCCATTTACTTAAAGCTTAAGAGCCTCTTTCTCCCTCTTGACGAACAAAACCACGTCGAATAGGGGAATAGAACCATTTCTATCCACCTATCTATCTACCGGAAGAGGAGAAAGCTATGTCTAAAGAACTTTATGAACTTGGAGAAATTCCTGAACTCGGTGTTGTCCCTGAAAAAATGCATGCTCAAGTGATTCGTGTCTCGCGTTTTGGAGAGCCTCAAACTGCTTTTCAAGACGAAGTGATTGACGTCCCTGAGATTGGGGCTGACGAGGCCCTGGTTTACGTGATGGCTGCCGGAATCAACTACAACAATGTTTGGGCGGCCTTGGGAATTCCGGTGAACGTCATTGGGGCTCGAAATAAGGCCGGAGAAAAGGAAGATTTTCATATTGGGGGATCCGATGCCTCCGGGGTTGTCTGGAAAATTGGGAAAAATGTAAAGAATGTAAACGTGGGGGATGAAGTCGTTATCCATTGCGGCCAATGGGATGTTCATGATCCAGCGATCGCAAAGGGTACCGATCCGATGTATCTGCCTTCGTTTCGCATTTGGGGTTATGAAAGTAATTTCGGGAGTTTTGCCCAGTTTACCAAAGTTCAGGCCCATCAATGTGTGAAAAAACCAACCCATCTCACCTGGGAAGAATCCTCTGCCTATATGTTGGTGGCGGCCACGGCTTACCGCATGCTGACTCGCTGGCAGGAGCATGAAGTGCGCAAAGACGATGTCGTGCTCATTTGGGGTGGAGCGGGTGGTTTGGGTTCCATGGCCATCCAGATTTGTAGGGCCTTTGGGGCAAAGGCCATCGCGGTGGTCTCCGGAGATGATAAATTTGATTACTGCAAAAATCTGGGCGCGGTGGGTTGTATCGATCGACGTAAATTCAATCATTGGAGCGTCTTGCCTCATTGGAAAGATACTGAAAAGTACAACCTCTGGTTAAAAGGGGCCCGCGATTTTGGAAAGGCCATTTGGGATGTGCTGGGCGAAAAAAGGAGCCCTCGTATTGTTTTCGAACATCCCGGTGAAGATACAATTCCCACTTCTACTTTCGTTTGTGAGGCAGGAGGAATGGTGGTGGTCTGTGCGGGAACCACCGGATACAATGCCACAACCGATTTGCGTTATCTGTGGATGAGACAAAAACGACTGCAAGGTTCTCATTTTGCCAACGACGATCAGGCCATCGGGGTGAACAAGCTGGTGCTCGAAGGTAAAATAGATCCCTGTCTCGCTCAAACCTGGGAATTCAAACAAACGGGTGAGTCTCATCAGCTGATGCGCGAAAACAAACATCCTTATGGCAATATGGCTATTTTGGTGAATGCGAAGAAAAAGGGATTGAAAAATCTGGATGAGGCTAGGAAGGCTTAAGGGCACTGCAAAAACAGCGAACTCTTAGAATTTTATCCAAGAATAATTTCTCCCTTCGCTGGGCTCTTGTTTTTTGTTGCTCCCCCGATAAGAATAAAATTCTTCTTCGTTACACAAGGTGCATTCTGGTCTCACTGTAAGCTGGGATTCCAACACCCCAGCGGCCCTGGCCAACAGTTGATTGGCCAGTTTGAGATTAAGAAAATATTTTCCCCCATTTTTTTTAGCAACTAGGCCATCCTCCTGACCGAGGCTCTCCACCTCGTTCAGGATGGCGATCGCCACTTCCTCCCCCACTTCGTAACATTTCTCACAAATAGAAGGCCCAATGACGACGTGGATTTCCGAAAGATCCACGTTGAATTTTTCTTTTATTTGAACAAGTGTTTTTTGCAGGATTCTCAACTTCGTTCCCCGCCAACCGGCATGGACGGCGGCAACGATGCCGTAAGGATGTGAAATCAGGATGGGAACACAATCTGCCGTTCGAACCGCAATCGCTATTTGGGGAACTGTGCAAATCACGGCATCGGCTTCTGTTCGATAAAGTAAATCAAATTTTTCAGGACTATCGAGCAGGAGAATACGGTCTCCATGCACCTGCTTCATCTCAAACAGTGGAGAAGGAATAAAACCGGGAACGCGTCCCTGAAATGAAAAAAACATAAAACTCTCTTCTCAAGAAATACAAAATTTGTCCAAAAATAATCGTGACGCAGGGCAGAATTTTCAGGGATGCCCGGCGGTGAATTTACTTTTTTTAACCCCTCTTCACACGCCTTGCAAGGTCGGATAAAAACCATTATTTATTTTTACAATTTCTATCAAGATAGCTTGTGACGTGGATTAGAAAGCCGTTATAATTTTGTAAAAAGAGTTCATGGTGTAAATCTCTAATTTTATGAAAAAACTGGATCCTTCAATACCTCAGGGAGGAAGAGCCTCTGCTCACTCGTCCGAGTTGGAACGCACAGACACTCCTTTGCTTCCCGAGTCCCAGCCTACTCCAGCCCCGACAGCACCACCCGCTCCGTCCTCTGCCCATGTTCAGACTCAGGCAGCGGGCCAGGTTCAACAGGCGGGACAAAGTCTGCACAACCTGGTCGCGGCGCGTCCGGGAGAAACTTCCGTCCCGGGTACTCGAAGTGGCGATTCGTCTGCCGCAGAGGCGCATCGTGAGGCAGCAGCGGCCTTTGCCCGTGCCCAGAATATTCCCAGAGATCCCGAACATCACGCAGAGCGTGTAAAATCGCTTCGGGATTGTGTCGTTTCTTTTGTGTCTTGTTCCGACGAAACCCGTGCCAGTGCCGCTTTTCTGGAGTTGGAAAATTGTTATGGAGAGCAGGGCAGCACCGCAAGTACAGAACACCTGCAAATCTTGACTGCCCTGCATCAGCGTTTAAGGGCCAGTGCAGGAACCGGCAATTGCGATTCCCTCAGCGGACGCGTGGCCGTTCGCGCAGAACATCAGGCAAGAATTTTGGCAGAAGCTCTAAATGAAAGGCCTATCCAGGAAAATAGCGATTGGATACGCAGGGCCTTGAATCCCCTCGTAGCCCTGGTGGCAGAGCCAGGGGGCGTGACGCAGAGTCGCGTGTATCAGGAGGAAGAAGCCCGCATCCACGCCCAACAAGCCCGGCTGGCTCCCCCACGAAATCTGCAGGAACAAGCAGAGAGGCTACTGGCGGTTAATCGCTACTATCAGAGTGTAAGCCCCAACCTGGGAGATCCTCGTGTGCAGGAAGTGTTGAATCGAGATCACCCCGAGCGTCTGCCCATTCTTCATCATGGCAACGAACAACTCTACCTCCTGGCCGCGGAACTGCGCCGTGAATTGCAGCAACATCCTGAAGCCTCGGCAGCGCGCTTGCATACAGCAGCCCTGCTGGTCGCAATCGATGAGCATTTAAGTCGCACTCCTTATCTGGGGGGCGACAGCCGCGTACCTGCGGGCACTTCATTTATTCAGGAAAAAATCTCCCAGGGTGAAGGCAATACTGTGGTGAGAGATCTCACGCAACTTCGCGGAGAACTGCTTGCAGCGCAAAACACGGGGCGGGCAGAAGCTTATGAAACGCAGCAGGCCCTGGGAGAATATTTGAGCTCGGTCAGCGAATGCACAGCCGCCTTGAATATCCTGGGTGAAGCTACGGATGATCAGGCCCGTACCCTGGCCCGCGCCAATATTCTGGTGACGGCTGCGGAGTTGCGTCCCTTGCAGGATTTTCATCCGCTGCAAGCCCTCAGGGAGGCCTGGTTTCAGCAAAGCATTCAGGAGTTAATCCGCCAACAGGACACACACAGCCAGAGCGAGTTGCAGAGTTTGGCCCCCCGGATGCTGGAAGATTTAAGAAGCGCTTTTAACGGGGCCCTTGAGCGGGGGGATGCCTCGTGGATGGCTGCCCATGTGGAACACATCGAAAACCCGCTGCGGGAAGGTGTCTTGCAAGGCAGTGTCAGTGAGGCTTTCATGGCGCATCGATTCCTGGCTGCCGCAGAGACCGCGAATCCCCATCACAATCACCGACAACTCAGCGAACGGGAATTGGAATTGAGGATGAATGCCGCGGAACGTTTTTCGAGATCGGATCTTTATTTGGGAAACCGGGTGAGTGAAGCTTTGGCTCCTGTTGAAGCCTATGCCCAATTTTCCAGTCCTTCGAGGGCACTCGCCTGGGTAAGATTGCTCACCCAATCGGCCTCCCTGCTGCTGCGCACGAGACGCCCGGAAAGCCCCCAACACACAACCCCTGCGCATCGAGGCATTGCGGCAGACCTGCAGCATGCCAATGATATTTTGGGCCGTATTCCCGGGCTTGAAGCCACTGCCCGCGGATTGAATGCCGCCGAGACCCTGGAGCTGCATCAAATGGCTGAAGTGGTACCCGGCTTGCAAGCCTGGAATTGTGGACATTTGCTGGAAGCACAGCATTTGCTCGAAGCCCTGGGTGAAAACCCCCGGGCAAGAGAGGCCCTGGAACAAATAGGTACCGAGCGACGCATGGGCCGCTGTGGGCCTCTGAGCATGGTGTTGCGAGCGGTACTCAGGAATGCCTATGAAAACAGAATTCAAAACACCGCCGCTTATGGAGACAATTATGTGGAATCCTGCACCCAACAGGTGGATGGTTTTATTGGCCTGACCGAACAGCTTTTTGCCAGCGGCCATCCCGCCACTTACGAAGGGGCCATGCAGCGGGCCCTGCATGAACCCCAGTTTGCACACGATCCCGTGCTGCAGGATTTTTTTCACTCGCCTCTGGAAGTGGCTGAACGGGTGCGGCGTTTTATCCACGAAGCCTCCGACATGGGTTTGGACGAAGCCCGGATTCGCGCAATGAGTCTGGATTTGGCGCACGACATGGGAGAAATTTCCACCGGTTACATGAATGACGTCTGGGGCAGTGTACGCAACGCCCCCGGGGCTTTTTGGGAATGCCTGAGCGGTCGCAATGGTCACACGACTGGAGATTTTTTGCACTACTACAATCGCTTGGGCCACAGGACTCATGAGAATGTGGTGCTCAGCACCGCCTTGTCTCCCTTCCGCTTTGCACTCACGAGTCTCCTCCTGCCCCCGCGGCTGCTGATGAGCGTTGTTTTATCCGGTGCAGGGATGCTAGATTTTGCAAAATCGATTTCCCTTTCCCATTCTCCCGGAGAAATTCTGGCGAGCACCTGGCAGGAGTGGCAGGCTTGTGGGGCCGATTGGAGGGCCTTGGCTCACAATGGTTTTGATCATTTTGGAGCCTCGCGCTCCGGTCTCTCCAGTGATTATCAGGATGCCGAGCGCTACCTCTTGGCGGCCCAGGAGATTGCCCAGGATTATTCTTCCGATGTCTTGTTGGGCGGTCGGGCGGGTCGTGTTCTGGGAGAACTGAGCCACGACGAAGGGCTCTATCGCATTGGCATTGCCCTGGATTGCACGAGTCGGAGCGGGGCGAGAAATGCAGTGATTATGGCAGCGGCCAGCCTCTCGGGAGTGGGTGCCTTGATGCTCGTGAAAAACATGGGTCTGGGCCTGACGGCCCTGCAGGCGGCCCTGGTGTCGGGTGTAGCCAACGGACTCTATCAAACCTGTGCCCAGAGCGTGCAACAGGCAGGCAACTGGCGCCGCGATGAAAACCTCACCCGTCAATTCTACGCCTTCGTCTCCCAGATGGGAGAGTCTGCCCTCACAGGCGCCTTCTCGGCAGGGGCGGGCACCCTGTTTGGTCGTCTGGGATTTCTGTTGAAGCAGCAGTCTTTCTTGGGTCGTGCCGGCGCACTCGGAGCGCGGGAACTGACGCCCGTTGCAGAATTTTTCTTTCGCCGTGCAGAGTTCTGGCTGGGAGAAGTGGCCTCTGAAATGGTGATGGACAGGGTCAACGAAGAAGTTGTCCTCCAGTTTAAAAGGGCTGTGGATCTGCCCTGGCTGCTGTGTTCTCGCCAGATTGATCGTATCCATGGCTTTCAGGGGGCCGCCGGCGTCGATACGCCGCTGTGGGCGGATGTGATTGAAAACGCCATTGGAGAGCTTTCTCCCTGGGGACATGCATTCAATTTTTTGAGTGGTCGTGTTAGCGCGCGCATCCACGAGATAGACATGCACCGTCATTACGCCAGAAGTCTGCAGCAGATGGGATTTACAGCAACTGAAGTGCGCCAGGCTTACCGCATGGATGACCATTTTAGTTTTATTGATGAAAGCCGAAGCCTCGAGCAGGCGCAAGAACAAGCCGGCCCTGCCTTGCGAGAGGCCATGGCCTTTCTGGACAGGCATGAGGCAGAAGGGGGACACCCCGAAGATCTGGAAACCCAGATACCGGAAGACCTTGTCGCTCAAACACGACAAGCCGCCTACACACTTCGCACAGACCTGGCTGAGGCCGATCGCAGGGCCTTTGCAGACAGTGCCGAAGGACAGGCCCTGGGATTGCGCATCCTGTTTCATGCAATTTCCAACTCCACCTCCACCCGAAGGATGAGCCTCGAAGAATCCACAGAACAGATCACCCAGGCAATAGGCGAGTTTAATCATTCCGGAGGTTTTAGCAACGAGCAGGTCCGTCTGCTTCACACCCAGGTGATGGAACAGCTGCTGAAACTGGATCCCGAGGCCCGGGAACATTTTATTTACAATAGCCGGGGGCTGGCCGAAAGATTGAATGCACTTGTCCATCGGGTACAGCAAGAGCCCCAGCAAGAAACAGCCCACGCGGAGGCCCGAACAGCCCTGTTGCAAAATTTCTTTGCGCGTCTGCTCGTCCCCGAAACACTCAGCACCCGCCCTCTTGCCGCTTATCTGCCCAATCGTCTCGCTGATCCCACCCGACGCAATCTGATTCGCCTGGAACGGCAGGTGGCTTCGCGACTTAAGGCCATCGATAGGGTTTTATCGACACAGAGCTGGACTGCACGCGCCTCCAATAATCAGAGAGCTGAAATACGCCGACATTGTCTGGAACGCGCATTGGATCAAGGTTTGCTCGCACGGGCCTTCCACCGGGAGTTGAAGCAGCTGCTGCGCAAGGCTCACGAAACTTGCGTCCAATTGTTTATCCCTTTCTCCGGCCCTCTCCCTGCCAAGGAAAGATCCACCCCCTATCGCTCAGCAGATCTTGTTCCTTCGGAGGCCGCATTTTTTGTCTGGGTGCAACAAAACGCGCGGGGGCAAACAGAAGATTTTCTTACGGCATTTCAGCGCG
>JADFYH010000049.1 GCA_015233135.1 Deltaproteobacteria bacterium | reverse complement strand
AAAATAATATTTTTAAACAAGAAGCGATTGACTTTAGAAAAGAAGAAGGCAAAGGGAAAAAAATAGAAATCAAGAAACTTCTCGCCTTATCAAAAAAAACTACCCCCAGTAATTAAATGCATCTTTGCAAAGTAGTAGTGCGGCGCGTCAGAAATGACGCTGAGGATGAGCCAGATAGTTCTTCAGGTAGGTGAGGGGAAGCCCCATGGCGGCTTCAAATTCTCCCTCAAAATTTTTCATCAGACTCTTTGCATTTTCCTGGATAGAATAGGCCCCGGCTTTATCCCAGGGTTGATCGAGTTGCAGATAGTTTTGAATTTCTTCATCGGAGTAATTTTTCATGCTCACTGAAACTTTTTCCAGATGCGTTTCCTCCTGAATTTGCCCGGAGGAAGATATTTGAAGCAGAGCAAGGCTGCTTAGAATCTGGTGAGTTTTCCCTCGAAGTTTTTTTAAAATTTGAAAGGCATCTTCCTCATCTTTGGGTTTTCCAATTTTTTCATTTTCTAGAGCCAGCAAGGTATCACTTCCAATAATCAGATGAGGTGCTGAAGCAATGAGTGTTTTATCGATAATGGATTTTGCCTTTTCGAGTGCAAAAAAAATAGCTTCTGCTTCGGGCGATAAATGCGGGGCGGTTTCTTCCTTGAAACGAGGTGTTTTTATTTGAAACGGGATCTTCAGGCCTTGCAAAATTTCGTTTCGACGAGGGGAAGTGGAAGCGAGAATAATCATAAATAAGATTTTAGAATCTTTTGAAGTTCTTCCAGGTTGCTTACTCGTACCAACAAGTTTCGCAGATCGGCTGCGCCCGGAAAGCCCCTCATATACCAGCCTGCATGTTTTCGGATCTGGATAAAATTCTTTTCGGCCTTGGAATTCTGCAACAATTCGGCATGATCCAGCAAGGCTTGTATTCGGGTTTTAAGCGGAATTTCGAGTGAACTGAAATTGAAGTTGGAACGATAGCTTTCTTTGTCACGAAACAACCAGGGATTTCCATAACTGGCTCTCCCCAGCAAAACTCCATCCACCTGTGTTTCTTCAATTCTTTTCACCGCATGTTCCAGGTTCTTCAAATCTCCATTTCCCAAAATGGTTTTCCCCGAACCTTTCGCCAGTTCTACGGCAGAGGCAATGGCCTCCCAGTCAGCCTCTCCGGTGTAGGCTTGTTTGAGGGTACGGCCATGAATGGAAATATTGGAAAGCTCTTTACAATCCAACAATTGTCCAATCCATTCTCGGACATTAGTGGTGCTATAACCCAAACGGGTTTTCACAGAAAGAGGCAGTTGCCTTCCTGATTTTTCGTAAACTTCTTTTAAAGTTTCTCCACAAATTTTTATAATCGCCTTGGCGTGAGAAGAAGCATTAATCAGCGCAGCCCCGCCACCACTGTGTACGACTGATTTTGCCGGGCAACCCATGTTGATATCCACACCATCAAAACCCAGTTCGGCAATAATTTTTACCGATTCCCGAAAAGATTTTAATTCATAACCATAAATTTGCGCGATGATCGGTCGCTCGTGAGGCAGATATTTTAAATCCTCTAAGAGCGCAGGGATGTGACGGGAGAGGCCTTCCACACTGACAAATTCGGTAAACATGACATCCGGTGCCCCGTGATTATACACGATGCTTCGAAAGACGTGATCGGTCACGCCGTCCATGGGAGCCAGACCGAAGATAGGTTTGGGAAGATTTTGCCAGGAGAAGGGCATTTTTTTTACTTTCCGGGGGGAAAAATCTGGTTCAACTTCATTTCAATTTCTGGATTATATTTCACCTTCACTGCCCCCAGGTTTTCTTGAAGCTGCTCCAGCCGGGTCGCTCCCGTTATGACACTGGAAATCCCTTCCTGATTGAGCTCCCAGGCCAAGGCAAGTTGGGCACGACTACAGCCGATTTCATCGGCGACGGTTTTAAATTTTTTAACCAAGGCTAAATTTTCAGGAGTTTTGATATTCTCTCTCAACCAATCGATACGGGCAAGGCGAGAGCCTTCCGGTAAGCTTTCATCGTATTTCCCAGTCAGTAATCCAGAAGCCAAAGGGCTCCATACCACCAGCCCCATTCCTTTTTCCAAGGCGAGAGGACGAATTTCCTTTTCGATGCGATTTCGGACCAGCAGGCTAAATTGCGGTTGTTCCACTTGAGGTTTGTATAAATTATTTTTTTCGCAAATTTCGTGGGCAGCCCTGATTTGATTGGCACTCCATTCACTGGTTCCCCAGTAGAGAATTTTCCCCTGATGAATCAGATCATCCATGGCTCGAAGGGTTTCTTCAAGTGGCGTCTGATCATCAAAACGATGGCAGAAGTAAAGGTCTAAATAGTCGCTGCCTATGCGCTGCAAACTTTTATTTACCGATTCCATAATGTGTTTTCGGGAAAGCCCTCGGTCATTCACATCTTCACTCATAGGCCAAAACAATTTGGAGGAAAGAACAAGTTCATGTCGGGGAAATTCCTGCAGCACTTTCCCCATCACTCGTTCGGCTTCTCCTTTTGCATAAATATCCGCGATATCAAAAAAGTTGATCCCATTTTCATAGGCACAAAGGAGAAGTTTTCGGATCAGCTCTTCATCCGTGACGCTTCCTCCAAAGGTGGTCCATCCCCCCAGGGCAAGGGCGCTCACTTTGGTTCCGCATTTTCCTAAAGATCGATATTTCATTTCGGGATGAAACATAATAAGGCTCCTCATCTTGACAGTTGTGAATCGGCTATGGAAGGAGGTTCCATAACCAAAGGAAAGTCTATGAGTCAAACAGAACCGACATTAGAAGTGCCGGTATTAGAAGTAATAGTCGCCAAAAGTGCAGGGACCTGTTTTGGAGTGGAGGCGGCCATTGAACTGGCAGAAACGCATCGCAAGCCCATATTGGGGCCTATTGTGCACAATCCCAAGATTGTGCAAGACCTTGCCAATAGCGGAATTCCTATCCTGGAACGCTATCAGGATTTTCAAAGTCTGGAGGAGAACGGGGTAAAAGAGCTGATCATCACCGCTCATGGCTATCCGAAAGAGCTTAAAGAAAGCCTGAATGAGCGAGGGATAAAATACTACGATGCCACCTGCCCGGTGTTGCTCAAATGGGTGTATAAAAAAATAGAGCTCTTTCAATCCAGGGGTTATTCCATTATTCTGGTCGGAAACCCCAAACACGCAGAAATTATTGCCAGTCGCAGCTATGGTAAAAACATTCATGTGGTTTATTCGGAAGAAGAAGTGGATGCCTTGCCCGATAATTTAGGCAACACCATCGCCATCTGCCAAACCACAATTACGGCTGATAAATTTGATCGCCTGATTTCTTATATTCAACAAACAAAATATCCCGGGATGAAGATTGTCGACACTCGCTGCAAGCCCGTTAAAAATCAGCAAGAGGCCGTCAGCAATTTGGCCCAATGGGTAGATGCCATGCTGATTATTGGAGGTTATAATTCTTCCAACACGACCAATCTGGCAAAACTTTCCAAGAAGTTTCTTCCCCTCACCACTTACCATATTGATTCGCCCGGCTTGGTAAAGCCAGAATGGTTGGAAGGGATTCATCATCTGGGAATCGGGGCAGGGACCTCCACTCCCAAGTCGCAGATTGAAGATGTACAGCGTAAGGTCGTCGAGCTTTATCCAGGAAAAGTCTTGCTCAGTATAGAGCAAGAGGAAGGAAATTTGTTTGAGGAGGAATAGTTGTTTTTCTCAAAACAGTTTTAATCCTTCTGGTTCAAGTACTGAGAAATCTTTGTCGAGAGTAAAGAGCAGAGCTTTATGATGCATGGCGGTAGCAGCAATAATCGAATCGGATGCCCCCAAACGCGGGTATTTCGCCATAAGAGAGCAGGCTATTCGATAAACTTGTAAGGGGGAATCTAAAAAGGGGAAAAGTAACATTTTCTTCTCCTGGTTTTTTCTCTCTATTTCATTTCTAAAACCCCCAACGTACTCTACCAAGACCTGCCCACAGATCGCGATAAGATTATCATGTAGGAGCGACCACATCTTGAGTCCCAAGTCGGATTCTCGTTTTCTAAAAAGAGAAATCCAAACGCTGGTGTCTATTAAGACCATTTATTTTTCTTTCGTGCGGATTTGATTTTTTTATAAGAATGGGGGGCTTTTTTACGGAACAAATCTTCCAGAAAATCTATTTTTTCTTTGAGGGTAATATAGTCTTGCAAGCCATGAACAATGGCTTCGCTGTATCCAGAGAGCCCGGTGAGTTGTTGGGTTTTTTTTAGCAAATCTTCATGAATGGTAATGGTAGTACGCATATGCAGTATTATATAGAAAGTGATGCAGAAGACAAGAAATACTGCATCTATTTCCTCCAAAAATAAACCAAAACCACCAGGATAGAAAAAAGAAAGCGGTACACGACAAACACACGGTAACTGTAACGTTGAATATACTGCATCATATATTTAATACTTAAAAAACCTACAGTGGCCGAAACAGCAACACCCAGGAGGGAGTTCAGATTTAATCCGGTTGTTAAAAAAGTTTTTGCCTTTAACAAACAGGCCCCTGCCGTAATAGGAGTGGCTAAAAGAAAAGAAAAACGGGCCGCGGTTTGACGATTAAACCCCCGTACCAATCCTGAGGTAATAGTAACTCCTGAGCGTGAAACCCCTGGAATAATTGCCAAGGCTTGTGAGAGCCCGATCAAACAGGCATCGATAAAACCAATCTGATCTCCACTTTTTCTTTTTTGACTCACAGAATCAGCCACCAAGAGTAAAATCCCCATCAAGCTCATAGTGAGTGCAATGAGTAGGGGAGAACGAAAAAGTTCTTCGGCCTGTTTTTCAAAAATTTTCCCTATCACTGCACCGGGAATAGTGGCAAAGAGGATGTACCAGAATAATTTTTCAGAGTGTGTGTAATGGGCCCGTTTTTTCGTAATGGAACTAAATGCGGCCTTAAAAAGCTCCAGCCAATCTCTCCAGAAATAAAAAAGAATAGCCAGCAAAGTTCCAAAATGAAGAGCCACATCGAAGGTAAGGCCGGGATCTTCAAATTTGAATAGCCACGGAGTGATTACTAAATGTGCAGAACTGGAAATGGGTAAGAACTCGCCCAGACCTTGCATGATACCCAACAATACAGCTTGCCAATGTGCCACCGGTCACCTCGTATAATTTTTAGAGAGCATCGTCTGCGGGGTTAAATTTTTTATCTCGGATAACTTTTTTGGGAGGGGTACTCTCTTTCGTATTTCCCTCCGATTTTTTCTTCTCTTTGACGGGTGATTCTTTCCCCAGGGAAAACCCGGAACGATATCCCTTGTTAAAGCCTGCGCTATAACCCGCTAGAAAATGAGATTGGATTCCATATTCGCTACGAAATTTTTTTATAGCGTTCTTATAATCTTCATGAGCTGTGGGATTGTTTTTTTTTCCTTCTTTTTTATCTGACTTTCCTGCCTTGAATCCCAAGTCCAAACCCAGTTCATATCCACGTTTTTGGGCGGGATCTCCCATATAAGCTCGAGTTTTTCCGTCTTTTTTAGGATGTGCCACCTTGCTTGTTTTTTCTTCAGCATGAAGAGAAAAACAGGCTAAAGAAGTAATCAGGACAAGAGCAAAAATAAATGAGTGACGATAGACTTTCATGAGACCTCAATTTAAAAAGCCCAGCGAAATTGAATGGGCATTATTCGAGCGGCAATGGCGGTATTGTCACCAAGAAGAATATCAAAGGAAAAATCAGAACCCAACTTGATGTGATCAGTCAGATCATACTGAATTCCCACGACAGGAATTGCAATATCTCCAAAATTGTTTCCACCACTATTCGTGCTCATGACCACTCCACCCCCGACGCCCACATAAACATTCCATTTTTCGTGATTGGGGATATCGAAGTAATAGCGAACTCTTCCTCCCAAATAGATGGAATCTAGATCTCCCGCCGTAACATCAAAACGGAAAGAAAGAGAAAGTTTATCCATTACAAAAAATTCGGGCTCAATTGCAAAATCAAAAGAAGTCCCCAGCCCCTCGGAGCCGCTGATCATTCCCAAATCAGTTGAAATTTGCAACTGGTGATTCTCAGTGCTGGCCTGAGCAGAACCAAGAGCAAGCAAAAGGGTGATTAAAAAAGTTGAAGAAGTTATGAGTTGTTTAATTTTGTTCATGGTTGCCTCCAAGAGTTTAACAGTAAGTAAGCTGAGCCGTGCTTGTATCGATGCCCTCATTGCTTGTCAAAATTTTTTTATTAAAATTTCTCTTGGAAAAAATGTTTTTTTTTGAAAAGGAAATAGCACGCAACTTTTTCAAGAGAGTGACGATAAGGTAAATAGCTGAGGGAATAATTATGAGGCATGAACTCGATTGCAAAAAACAAATTCTGGCTCAAGTGGTGAAAGATTTTAGATTAGAGGGGGAGCTGCCAGATATTGGTCTTCTGAAGAATTGTCTGGAACAAATGAATCCTGGTGAACTTGCCCAGTCGATTTATTTTTTAGAATATTCTTCTGCTGAAACGCATAGCCAAAAAACACAGAGAAAATATGAGCTGAGTCTAGAGGTAAAGAATGCGGTACAAAAAATATTTTTGGCGTTGGCTCAACATTTCCAGCGAAATCCCGATGAGACAGAAAAAGCGATGGATTCGATGATGCATTATTTATCGAAGGCTCTTTTGATTACAGTGTTGAAGCACAATTTGATTTCAATGAATTAAGGGCACCTCTAAAAAATCCCCCTACGCCAGTAGGGATTCCACTTCATCTAAGATTTCCTCTGCAATTTTTTTCTTGCTCAGCAAGGGCAGGGGTTTTGTCCGCCCAGGGAAAATAAGGGTCATGATATTCTCATCCGAAGCAAAACCTAAATCGGGTTTTGAAACGTCGTTTGCACAAATAAAATCCAGGTTTTTCTTGTTTAATTTTTCTTGGGCATGACTTTCAACTTCAAAAGTTTCTGCCGCAAAGCCCACCAGAATTTGTTTCTTACTTTTATATTCCCCCAGGTACGCTAAAATATCCGGGTTTTGAATCAGTTTTATCTCCAATTCAGCTTTGTTCTTTTTTACTTTTTCTTCTGAAATCTGCTCGGGTTTAAAATCGGAAACTGCAGCGGAACAAATAACAATATCCATTTGGGTAGATATTTTTTTCACCGCATCAAACATCTCTTGAGCCGTGGCAATGGATATAAGATGAATATCCTTTGCTGCCTTTAAACAAGAGGGGCCACTGACCAAATAAACTTCAGCGCCACGAAGCTTGGCTTCTTCAGCTAGAAAATATCCCGTTTTACCACTGGAAGGACTGGATAAATATCGAACGGGGTCCAAGTGTTCACGGGTAGGCCCTGCGGTAATAAGTATTTTTTTCCCTTTTAATGTTTTGGGAGCCAAACAAGATTTTATGGCTGTGACTATTTCGGGCAGCTCAGGAAGTCTTCCGGCGCCCTTGTGTCCGCAAGCCAGAGAGCCGGAGTCGGGCTCTAAAATATGAACTCCACGATCTTGCAAAATTTTCAGGTTGGCCTGAGTCGCAGGATGATTCCACATGTTGCTATTCATCGATGGGCATAAGAGGACGGGCCTGGTGCTTGCTACGAGTAAGGTGGAAAGTAAATCGTTGCAGAGGCCATGGGCATATTTGGCAATCAGGTCCGCAGTGGCAGGGGCCACGACAATCAGTTCGGGAAGGTCTGCTAATTTTATATGAGAAATTTGAGATTCCTGCTGCAAATCAAAAAGCTCGCTATGAACCGGATTTTGTGAAACGGCCTGCAGGCTGAGTGGAGTGACAAATTGGGAAGCTGTAGGAGTCAGAACCACATGCACATCAAAACCTTCATCTCTGAGACGACGAACCAGGTCTGGAGTTTTGTAGGCTGCAATGCCACCGGAGATTCCTAGGAGGAGGAGAGTATTTTTTTTGGGAGGACTATTCATAATTAATTTAACATAATATATCTTATACGCACTTTATGAATTCTACTGATTAACCTTATCCCTTCTTGACTCCAAATCATCCGCCGATATAACCGTACGCGGATTTTGTTTTCTCACTCCCTCGGAGCTCTACCTTATGAAAAAGAAAAATACTCTGCAATCGGCATTTGCATTTGAAGATTCTTTGTTAAAACCTGCTTTGGATGAATGTGTCGACAACGCTTCTAAAGCCATTTTAAGCCAACAATTTCAAGAAGGATTTTGGTGGTACACTTTAGAAGCCAATGAATCGATCAATGCCGAATTCATCTTTTTGCTCCACTGGATTGGTTTAAACTCGGAATACACCACGCTGATTCAGTCTCTCAGTCAGCGCATCGAAAGTAGCCAAAATCCAGATGGTTCCTGGTCTCTCTATCACGATGGTCCTGGAGAACTTTCAACCACCATCGAATGCTATCTTGCGTTGAAGCTCTCCGGTCATAGTCTTGAGTCTTCAAATAGCCTTTATCTGGCAAAGGAATTTATTTTAAAACACGGAGGGCTCACGCAATGCCGTGCTTTTACGCGAATCCACCTTGCCCTTTTTGGACTTATTCCCTGGGAAAATTGTCCCTCTATGCCTGTCTCTTTTGTTCTTTTTCCCCACTGGTTTCCCCTCAATATTTATGAGTTTTCGAGTTGGGCTCGAGCCTGTATTGTTCCACTCTTGGTGGTTCAAGAAAAGAAATTTATCCTGAAAGATTATAACCCTCATTACTTAGATGAACTCTATGTAGAAAGAAACCCTCAAGATCGAGAATGGGACTTTAAAAATACCAAGGGGCTTTTTTCATTAGAAAATCTGTTTTTTGGCATTGATAAGCTTTTAAAAGTAAAAGATCGATTCATAAAAATTCAAAACCCCTTCAACAAAATTGCCCTTAAAAAAGCCGAAAAATGGATTCTTGATCATGTTTCAAAAACCGAGGATATTTATCCGGCTTTGGCTTATTCTCTTCTTGCCTTAAAAGCTCTGAATTATCCCACTCAGCATCCACTTTTCCAAAAATGTCTCAAGGCCCTCTTTTCTTTTCAACAAAAAATTTCTAAGGAAATAGATGTATTACCTACAGAAGCTCACGAAGATAGTTATAAAACTCCTCTGCCCTGGCAAGCAAGCTTAGAATCCACACTTATTTATCAGCAATGCTGTATTTCCCCAGTTTGGGACACCCCCTGGGCCGGAGTTGCGCTGGCTGAGGCGGGGATAAAAGACTCTCATCCTGCTCTCATTAAGGCAGCAAGATGGCTCCTCACAAAACAAATCACTCAAACTTATGGAGATTGGTCCATCAAGAATAAAAAAGCCCCTCCTGGGGGTTGGTCTTTTGAATTTGAAAACGATTATTTTCCTGATGTGGATGACACTGTTCAAGTTCTGGCCTTTTTGTTTCGGGTGGATCTGCCTCGCGAACAAATTACAGCCCCTTTTCAACGCGGTTTGGATTGGATTTTTTCAATGCAATCTAAAAATGGCGGCTGGGCGGCCTTTGACATGGATAACACCAAATCGTGGGTGAATAAAATCCCCTTTTCAGATCATGGAGCTTGCCTAGACCCCCCTAGCCCTGATCTTACTGCTCGAGTCTTGGAATTTTTAGGTTTTATCGGCTATTCGCTAGATCACCCGGCCTGTGCGAAAGCCTTTGAGTTTCTTAGAAAGACACAAGAGATGAATGGCTCTTGGGAAGCTCGCTGGGCAGTCAATTATATCTTTGGAACGAGCTCTGCCCTTCAAGGACTGAGCTCCATAGGTCTAAACCTCAAGGAGCCAATGATTTTAAAGGCAGTCCATTGGTTAAAGAGTATACAAAATGAAGATGGGGGCTGGTCGGAATCTTGTGAAAGCTATAATCAAAAAAGACATATTCCCCTCCCCTACTCCACCGCTTCACAAACGGCATGGGCAATCCTAGGCCTAGTGGCCGCTGGAGAAGAAAAATCAGAAGAAGTTAGGCGAGGAGTGGAGTTTTTGATTAATACCCAAAATGAAAAAGGGACTTGGGATGAAGAAGCCTTTACTGGCACTGGATTTCCAGGGCACTTCTATATTCGATATCATGGATACCGACACTACTTCCCTCTTCTGGCCCTTGCGAAATACAGAAGCTCCATGCAGTCTACCCTTCGAGTCTCACATTTAAAGTCGGTGAGCTGATTTTAAGCCCTCATTTCTGCTGACAATCAATTCAAAACTTATCGCCCAACAGGATGACAAGCCGTCGAGCACATGGTGGTGCTTGTTCTTCCCGACTTCCGCGCTAAATTTTGAAATATTCAGATAAGTGGATGAAAAGTAAGGATGAGGATTTTAGGGTCAAAATGTAGTGGCCCCTTTTTCTTTTAATTATTTTCCCCTGGCTCACTTTTTTT
>JADFYH010000048.1 GCA_015233135.1 Deltaproteobacteria bacterium | reverse complement strand
GTCAAAACAACACCCCAAACAAGAAGTGATTGACTTTAGAAAAGAAGAAGGCAAAGGGAAAAAAATAGAAATCAAGAAACTTCTCGCCTTATCAAAAAAAACTACCCCCAGTAATTAAATGCATCTACATCTGTTGGGTTGGTGAGTGAGGAGGGGGCTGATGATTGGGCGATTAATTTTTTGTTTGTTTTTTTTACTTCTCCCCTCTTTCTCCTTTGCCCAGGATTTCACCCTCCAGCATTTTCAACAACTCAAAACCAATCCTCCACTCAAAAAGCAATTTGAAGCCGTTGTTCGGCAAACCGTGCATCAGCTCTATTTTCCGGATGAACCTGTACCTTCCTTAAAATTAGATTCCTGGTTTTCAAAACCTCTTCCTTTGTTTGTGACTGTAAAGAAAAAGGATCGTATTCGTGCCTGTATGGGTTCTGTGCTTCCACAAACTGCTCATCTGGCAGATGAGTTGAAACAAAAAATTCGTCTGGCCTTTTTACAAGACATTCGAAATCCACCCATTAAAAAAGAAGAATTGGAAGGCAGCCGTGTTTACGTGACCGCGGTGGGGGCTTTGGTTCCAGTTTCTCATCCTGAAAATTTAAATCCATTTCGAGAAGGGATTTATCTGAAGTGGGGAGGCAAAGAGGCTTTGTATCTTCCGGGCGAGGCAAAAACTTTAGCTTATGCTTTGAAGCAAATTCGGGGAAAGGCTGGGATATCCAGTAGAGAACCTGCGCTGATTTATAAATTTAAGACGAGTAGTGTGGAGGTCGATCTATTCAAATAAAAAAGCCGTCCTCTGTGCTCACGGAGGGCGGCTTTTAGGAATTTATGGGATTAGATCTATTGTTTACTTCTTCCTCTTCCTCAATAAGGCAAATCCAAACAGTGAGATAAAGTAGGGGAGCAGAGAAAGTGTGTTCATGCCTAAAACATTACCCAAGTATAGGCCACATCCTCCACTGCCTTGAAGTCTGAAGACCTCCTCTGGTCTTGGCGGTGTTGTTTCTTGTGGAATAGGGCTAACGGCCAGAACGGTAAGCTTGCAATTGGCATCACAGAATCCGGGATTAGGAGGGTCGCATTCTTCACCGGTTTCTAAAATGTGATTTCCACAAACAGGAGGAGGAACAGTGGGATTGGGCTTACAAGTACAGGAGGCGTCGCAGTAAGTGCCATCTGCACAGCCTGTGGGGGTGGCGCGATTATCACAGGCTTCACCGGGTTCCAGATTTCCATTTCCGCAGGTAGGAGGGATGGGAACACAACGACGGCAATTGTCACAAGTCTGCCCAGCGGTACAACCTGTTGCATTAGGGGCAGCGCTGCCGTCGCACACTTCATCTCCTTGTTGCCAAACGTGATCTCCACAATAAGTGCAGGGGAAGTGGCCCGATGTTCTGCAGCCTTCTGACGGGTTTAGCACAGAGTAGCCATTTCGGAGTACAATTCTTCCAGAGCTTGAGACATCGCAGGTTTCACTGTCCTGGTTAATCATTCCATCTCCACAACGGGGAGGAGGGGGGGGGAGGATATTTTTACATTCTCTTGAACATCCAGCCCCCGTGACAGGATCTAAAACGCCATTATTGGGGCCGTTATCGCAGTCTTCTCCAGCATCATGTTGTGTAATGCCGTCTCCACAATAAGTGCAGGCGCCAGCCCCTGTAGATCTACATCCTTCACTATTTGAGAAAGGGAGAGTGCTATTCGACAAAGCAGCTCCATCACAGGTTTCCACGCCTCGATTGACGAGTCCATCTCCACAAACAGGATTTTTACAAGCCAGAGTGCAGTGATCCATAGCTCCATTGACCCTTGTGCCCTCATCGCATTCTTCTAATGGGTGGGTGGAATCGGATCCCATTTGTAGAGTTCCATCCCCACAATAAGTACAAGCACCATTGGTTGAAGGAGCACGACAGACTCCGGGGGCCAAGAATTGTCCGTGACTATTATAATCCTCATGACAACCAACAGATCCATCTGGGAGAGTTACAGGCGTTCCTCTTGGAGGAGTACCACAGAGATCGATAGAATCTTTAAATTCGCAGGTCTCATCCCCTGCAATAATGCTGTCACCACAGGTGTTGACGTAAGAGGTAACTTGCGCCGTCTTCTTGCAGTCTATGCTGCAGTTGTGGGGGCTTCGATCGGTTCCGTTGAGTGGGCCGTCATCGCAATCTTCCCCAGTATCAATATTCCCATCCCCACAATAGGTGCAGGGACGGGCCTCAGAGGCCGGGCTACCAGGAGGGCGACACTGGACTCCTGCAGCTATAAGTGAAGGGGGAAAGATGTCTGTGCCCGTGGGGGTTCGAATAATTTGGGTGTGTGGAGGGTCGGGCTTTATTTCACAAGTCTCCGTTGGTTCAAGGGCTCCATTTCCACACCTTTGGGGAGGAGGAGGGGGCGGTGGAGTAAAACAGCCGGGGCTAGTGGTGTCTGTGGCAGAACCCAGTGAGGTGCTGGATAGAAAAAAAGAATAAGAGGGGTTGTTCAATTGTACACAATTACTACTGTCACAGTATTCTCGAACACAATGATCGGATCGATTGGCAGTCAAATCGGGAAAAAGAGTAGAGGGTGGGGTGCTACCCGAACTTCCCACATTACATCTTAAATATTGACCCATAGTCCTGCAGTTATCCGGCACAAAATGGGCATCCCCCCCAGGATTTTCATGGCGTAAACAACTCGCGCCCAAAGCTTGGCAGGTAGCATCGTCAGTGATATTAACGACTTGGCAAAGTTCAGTTAAAGTACTTGTGTGAGGAGCGAAATAGGCTGCAAAGTAATCGATCATAAACCAATTATTCACCGCGGGATCATTCATATTATAAATATGACAGGCATCGCCCGTATGAGGCAGCACATTTCTAGAAGTTAAATCGATACCCAGAAAAGTAAAGACGAGCATCAAAACAGGTAAGACACTCCATAAGAACAGGTTGCCATTTTTTTTGAGTAAGATTTTCATCTCTGCCTCCTTAACTCCGCTTATCTTCTTTTCCGACTTTTTTTACCAGGTGTTTTCCACACGGATCAAACTTTTTTGCCGTTTTTGGCCTCGTTCGATATCCTTATCACTCTAGTTATCGTCATCTCTCTCTAGAAGTTGCGTGTGCATGGCAGATTTTCTTCATTTATTTTTCTGATAACTTGAGTTCCGCAGATTTTAAGAATCATTTTTTTGCTAATTCTTGGCAAATGCTTATCTGAAAGCATTTCCCCTCTCCCCTTGAGGGAGAGGGTTAGGGTGAGGGGTCCCCTCGAGTGCACTCAGGATCACCCTCTCTCTGGCTCTCTCCCCTGAAGGGAGAGAGGAGTTTGAATCAGTTTTTATTTTTAAAATCTGCGGAACTCAAGCTGATAATCTATATTGACATGTGAATTATACGGGACAATCTGCATTATCACGCAAATCTGATATAGATCTGGACTTGATTGGAAGCTATTTTCTCCTCTTCCTCAACAAGGCAAATCCCAACAGCGAGGCAAAGTAGGGGAGGAAAGAAAGTGTGTTTATGCCTAAAACATCACCCAGGTATAGGTTACATCCTCCACTGCCTTGAAGTTGGAGGACCTCCGCTGGTGGCGGTGTTGGTACTGACGTTTGTTGTGTAATAGGGGGGACGTTGATGATAATATTCTTGCAATCTGCACCACAGAATCCAGCCCTGGGGGGGTCGCATTCTTCACCGAGTTCTATAATGCTATTTCCACACTTGGGAGAGGGAGTAGTGGGATTGGGCTTACAAGTACAGGCGGCATCGCAGTAAGTGCCATCTGCACAGCCTGTAGGCGTAGCACGATTATCACAGGCCTCACCGGTTTCCACATTTCCATTTCCGCAGGTGGGAGGGATGGGAACACAGCGACGGCAATTGTCACAACTCTGGCCTGCGGCACATCCCGTTGCATTAGGGGCAGCACTGCCGTCGCACACTTCATCTCCTCGTTGCCAAGCGTGATCTCCGCAGTAAGTGCAGGGGAAGGCCCCAGACATTGACATTCTACATCCTTCTGCTGGATTTAACATAGGGTACCCAGGGCTGAGGAACGCGGTGGATCCTGCGGAGCTATCACAGGTTTCACTGCCCTGATTAATGATTCCATCTCCACAACGGGGGGGAGGAGGAGGAGGAGGAGGAGGAGGAGGAGTAGTAGTAGTAGTAGTAGTAGTAGTAGGAGTAGTAGTAGTAGTAGGAGGAGGAGGAGGAGGAGGAGTAGTAGGAGGAGGAGGAGGAGGAGGAGGAGGAGGAGGAGTAACTACCTTACAGTCATTTGAACACACAATATTAGTGCTGGGATTTGGGTTGCCAGTCCCATTAAGGGGGCCATTGTCACAATCTTCTCCATCTTGTAGTACCCTATCCCCGCAATAAGTGCAGGGGCTTGAAGTGCTTGCAGTCCGACAAGCCCTTGGGTTTGGTAAGGGAGACGAGGAATCCGCCACACTAGTTCCATCACAGGTTTCCGAGCCTTGATTGACGAGGCCATCTCCGCAAACAGGCTTTTTACAATCCTGGGTGCAATGATCCACAGTTCCATTGATTCTTGTGCCCTCATCGCATTCTTCTAATGGGTGCGTGAGATCAGGCCCAATTTGTGTAATACCATCCCCGCAATAAGTACAGGCACCGCTAGTTGAAGCGGCACGACAGACTCCGGGGGCCAAGAGTACGTGACTATTATAATTCTCATGACAACGAATAGATCCACCCGGGAGGGTTACAGTTGTTCCCCTTGTTGGGGGAGTTCCACAGGGGTCGGTAGAATCTTTAAATTCGCAGGTCTCATCCCCCGCAATAATGCTGTCTCCACAGGTGTTGACGTAAGAGGTGACTTGCGCTGTTATTTTACAGTCTATAGTACAATGATGGGGGCTTCGATCGGTTCCGTTGAGCGGGCCGTCATCACAGAGTTCTCCGGCAGCATCATCAAGTACCCCATCCCCACAATAGGTGCAGGGAGAGGTTGTAGCAGGGGGGCGACATTGGATTCCTGCCGCTATAAGCGAAGGAGGGAAGGTGTCTGTTCCACCACTGGGGGTTCGAATAATTTGGGCGTGTGGAGGGTCGGGTTTTATTTCACAAGTTTCCGACGATTCAAAGACTCCATTTCCACACCTTGGTGCTGGAGGCGGCGGTGGGGGAGTAAAACAGCCGGGGCTAGTGGTGTCTGTGGCTGAAGAAAGTGAGGTATGACTCAGAAGAAAGGAATATCTTGTGTCGTTTAACTGCACACAGTTACTTTGAGAACAGTATTCACGAATGCATGTGCTGCTGCGATTGGCGGTTAGACTGGGGTAAGGGCTAGCAGAGGCAATAGAGGTAGGACTCGCATTGCATCTTAAGTACTCGACCATGACCCTGCAATTGTCTTTTGGCCCTGTGTCGGAGGTGTGGTCTAGGCAGGCCTGGCCCTGAGTGTTGCAGGTGCTGGAATCGGAATCGGAAATACGAACCACTTGGCAGAGTTCCGTTAAAGTGCTGTTTGTAGCGCCAGCGACAGGTGGAGTAAAATAAAGGCGAAAATAATCCACGTAAGACCAAAGGCTCACTGAGTCATCAAGATAATAATCAGTGCTGCAGAACCCCCCCGTACGAGGCAGCACATTTCTAGAAGTTAAATTGACACCCAGAAAAGTAACGACAAGCATCAAAACAGGTAAGACACTCCATAAGAACAGATTGCCATTTTTTTTGAGTAAGATTTTCATTTTTATACTCCGAGTTAAAACTCAGTTTGAGTTAATAACGATTGAGCAAGGTTAAATTGCCGTACTAAATGTTACCTATCTTCCACTTTTTTTACTAGGTGTTTTCTATGCGTATTAAACTTTTTGCTGCTTTTATATTTGTTTTGTCATTTTTCTTTTACGCCTGGAATCTGACACAGCCTGCCACCCTATATTGGGATGAAATTTTGCATGTGAAATCGGCTCAAACGATATTGGCGCATCAAAAACCCTATGCAGAAATGACTCAGCCTCCATTGGGCAAGGAACTCATCGCCCTTTCTATTTCTATCTTTGGCGACAATCCCCGGGGGGCCCGTGTTTTTTCTGCCCTTGCAGGGGCTCTAAGTCTCAGTTTTGTTTTTTTGAGCGCCTCCCTCCTTTGTCAAAATTTAACATTGTCTATTCTTTCGGTACTTCTCTTGGCTTTTGATCCTCTTTTTTACGTGCACAGTCGTCTGGCCACGCTCGACATCTCTGTTACTTTAGTTATCGTCATAGCCCTCTATAAATTCCTTCTTATTTTCAAAAAAAATGAAAAAAATATTAAAAAGATCGATTTTTATCTCTTAGGCAGTTTTTTGGGGATTGCGGTTTCGATCAAAGCGGTTGCTGCAGTGCTGGGATTGCCCTTTCTTTACCTGCTGGGCCGGAAATTACTTGCCTCAGGCCAAAAGCAACTCTTTTGCCATTTATGCCTGGGACTTTTGTTGCCTTTTTGTGTGATCTTCCGATTTTCTTATAGCCTGATTGGTTATAGCTGGAGTGAGATGTGGGAGCACTTGAAGTGGATTGCAGTTTTTTTGAGCAGCTTCAAGGCTCATTCCACTGTTACTTCGCGCTGGTACGAATGGATTTTTGTGCAAAACCCCATTTTGTATCTTCTGAAGGAAACTGAGGATAAGCATTTTCAGATCATCCTGGCCTTCGGCAACTACCTGTTCTGGATATGGGGGGAGCTGATTATTTTAGTAGGGGTTTTCTTTTTCAGAAAAATAGGAACTCTGTTTTGGGCCCTGTTGTCGATGGTGCTTTTGCAATTTTTATTCTGGTCACTCAAGCCCAGCACACATCTTTACTACATGCTGACGGTGCTTCCCTTTTATTCTCTTTTAATTGTCCAGGTGCTACATTTTTTAATGCAAGAATTCCCCGGTAAAAAAGAATACCTCAGATGGAATGCCATCCTCTTTAGCCTGGCCTGCTTCATTTTGTTTGTTTATTATTTCCCTTTAATCTCAGGAACCCCCCTCCCGCTTGAAAAAATAGAACATTATAAAGTTTTGGGGATTGAGAAAATTTTATAACGATCAGGCTTTTATTTTTTTCTCGTTCTCATCAAAGCAAGGCCCAACAAAGAAGCAAGGTAGGGCAGGCAAGAGACAAGGTTTATTTCCGATATTGCATTCAAATACAGGCTGCATCCCCCTGAAAATAAACGACCACTTCCTTCAATCCTAAGTCCATCGGGGCTTAGCCCCTGTCCATTGTCGGGAATGGGAAGAATGATCGCGGGAGTAATATTATTGCAGCTTGCATCGCAGAGCCGGGTATTAGGCGGCTCGCAGCCTTCATTGCTTTGCAAAATCCCATCTCCGCATTTACCGAGTACGGGTTTGCAAGTACAGGCATCGTCACAGTAGCTTCCTGCGGCGCAACCTGTAGGCGAAGCATTTTTATCACAGGCCTCACCCGATTCTATCTTTCCATTTCCGCAGGCAGCTGGGATGGGGACACAGCGGGCACAGTTGTCACAACTTTCACCTGCGGCGCATCCCGTTGCACCCAGGGCGGCGCTGGCATCGCAAACCTCTCCGCCAGGGCCTTGCTGCCAAACATGGTCTCCGCAATAGGTACAGGGGAATGCACTGCCTGCAGGCCGGCACGCATCTGGGCTGGGTAAGGGGTAGCTGACTGAACGCACAGTAGTTCCGTCACAGGTTTCACTGTCTTGGTTAATACTTCCATCTCCGCAACGAGACGGAGTAGGAGCAATGGGCTTGCAATCGACGGTACATCCGTACCCCGCGGCATCCACATGGCCATTATTGGCACCATTGTCGCATTCTTCTAAAGGCTGTCCATCCGGGCCAGGAGTATCCTGCTTGATTCCATCGCCACAATAAGTACACTCGCCAATTGTGCCTTTTGCTCGGCAAGTTAAAGGAGAAGCTAAAGGTGTTAATGCTGTGCCTGGAGTTGTAGAAGGAACAAGGGCAGCCCCTGTTGTACTGAATTCACAAGTTTCAGAGAGACGATCAATTAAGCCATCTCCACAAAAAGGTTTTTTGCAATCCATGGTGCAATCTCCTGCTGCTGCACGTCCTATCGTTCCATTGAGTGGACCATTGTCACATTCCTCCCCTGCGCTATGGTCCACAACGCCATCTCCACAGAAGGTGCAAGGTTTGCTGGAGCTTGTGTCTCTGCAGGTGTTAGCCGGTAACAAAGAATAATAGGGTCTTAATGTTGCTGAAGGGACTGCTCCTCCCGCACTGCTAAAGGAAGAAGTTAGCGTGGCCAGCTCACAGGTTTCGTCGTAGGTGCTTCCATCTCTGGCTACGAGCCCTCTTTCAAAACTGGCATTTCCACAGACCGGCATTGCTGTCGCAGGGACTATCTTGCATTTATTGTCACAGGTACTTCCCGCTAGACCATTCTGGTTTCCTAAATCGCAATCCTCGGCATCGGGTTGTCCAGGAAAATTTTGAACCACACCATCTCCACAAAAAGTGCAATTTGCAGCCACTGCCGCTCCCGTCTCATTGCTTCTGCATCTTCCGGTGCTGGTGTCTATAGTGATTCCTGCAGGGACAGTTGATAATCGGCGAGTTCGATAAGGTCCGCTAGTGGCGCTAAGAGAAGTCGTTTCACAGGTTTCAGTGTCTATGTTGAAATTGGCATCGAAGCATTTCGGGGCTACGCAAAGTTCGTCGGCTCTCTCTGGTTGACAAAATCCGACATGACCTACACAGGGTAGTGTCGTCGTATTAGTGCCCATACAGCAGACTTCAATGGTGCAAGGGTCAGATCTACTGCTATTACAGAAAGTGTTTCCAGCGGCTAACCGGGTACCACCCCCGGAGGCACCGGAGCAATTTGCCGTGATGTTAGAAACAGCAGGTTTAATAAACACACTGAACATAAAAACGAGGGCCAGGGCGAAGAAGGGCAAAAAATACCAGGATTTGTCTCTGCCTTGTTTTGCTTGTAATCTCATCGACTATCTCCTTGAATGATTAAACCGGGCCACATATACGTGCTAGTAATGATGAGGGAAGGGAGTAAAAAAATAAAGATCTTTTTGGGTGTTTTTTTAGCTGTCTACTTCTTTGTCCTTTGCAACCAGATTGCAAACGTTCCTTCACTTTACTGGGATGAGCTGATCCATGTTTCCTCTGCCATGTCTTTTCTGCATCAGCCCTATCCGAACTACAACTTCATGACTCAAACCGTTTTAGGGAAACAGCTGATTGCTGTTTCTTTATTTGTTTTTGGTGAAACTCCCTCGGGTGCAAGATTCCTTTCTGCGTTTGCCTCGCTGTCCTGTCTTATTTTTCTAGGCCTTTGCTGCTACAAACTTTATCAAAGCCTGATTTTATGCTGCTTCTCCATACTTCTTTTAGCATTCGACCCGCTTTTTTTTCTGCACAGCAAGCTCGCCACCCTGGACATGTACTCTGCTTTAGTTATCGGCATTTCTTTTTATAAGTTTCTTGTTATTTTCAAAAAAGAGACAAATAAAATAAAAAGTAGCGATTTTTTGGTTCTTGGCTTTTTGCTAGGCTTAGCGATATCCATTAAGGTTCATGCTTTAGTGCTTGTTATTCCATATATTTTTTTATCTTCAAAAAAGATAAGCTTCGGCAGCGTTTTGGCTTACTTCAAATTATTTTTTTGATTTTTCTCCCCGTGCTTGTTGTTTTTTGGGGAAGCTACGCTATGTTGGGATATTACTCCCCGTGGAGCTTCATTGCCCAGCTTAGAAGCACCTTTGCCTACCTACAATCTTTTGAAGGCGTGGATTTTATTTCCTCACGCCCCTATGAGTGGCTGTTTGGTTACAAACCCATCTGGTATCTGCTGGCTAATGAAGGTGCAGAACGCATCAGGGCGGTGCTGGCCTTTGGCAACCCTGTCTTCTGGTTGAGCAGCCTGGTCTTTATGGTTTTGGGGGTTTTCTATTCCAAAAAAGTGGGAGTCGTCTTTTGGCTCTTGTTTGTCCCAATTGTCCTACAGCTTTTATTTTGGGCGATCAAACCCACCGCACATTTCTATTACATGCTCACCATTTTGCCCTTTTACAGTCTACTTTGCGCGGGGGGAATAAATTATCTTTATCTGAATTGCCCCAGACAGCGAGGGGCAATAAGGTTCAATTCAATTTTGATGATTGTTTTTTCATTTTTTCACCTGGCCTATTATTATCCCCTTGTTTCTGGAAACCCCATGAGTCCTGAAAACTTCAAACGCTACTATCCTTTTCCGGCGGATAAAAAATTTGTACCGGTTTTACCAGGCGATTTTTTAGAAATGCCATCTAAAAAATAAAAGTGGACTAAAGACGAATTCCCCTCTCCCCTTGGGGGAGAGGGTAGGGTGAGGGGTAAAAATGAGTACTTTGATTGACCTTTCAAAATCTCTCAGGAAAAACTCAACCCACACAGAAAATGATCTTTGGTATTATTTAAGATCGAGGCGATTAAAT
>JADFYH010000047.1 GCA_015233135.1 Deltaproteobacteria bacterium | reverse complement strand
CTCAATTCTGAACGAAGCGAAGAAATTTTTGCAAGCTGACTTGTCCCTTCGATGAAGGCAATTTCGGCCTGGCAGTGATTTAGAATATAAGCCACATCTTTAGGTAAAGTAGAATGATAAATGGGAACCGTAACCGCTCCCAGACTTAAAATGGCAAGATCCGCAAGAGTCCATTCATAGCGCGTGGCAGATAAAATGACGACCGTATCCCCTTTTTTTACCCCTATTTTACTGAGAAAGTCTGACAAACGGGCAATCTTCTCTCGAACTTCAAGCCAGGATAAACTTCTCCATTTCCCTTTGGTTTTGAAACGAAAACAGGGGGCTTCACGCAGTTTATCTGCCTTTTCTGAGAATAACATTAAGGGATTTTTCTGAATCATAGGCGAAGCTCAATAGTAAGAATTACGAGGAAGGTCTAGTGGAAACTCAAAAAACTCAATCCTTTTTTCACCTTGTTTTTCTTCAACGAGGGCCGCAGCAAAACTAAAATCATTTTTTTCTTTTTTATTTTGTTGAAGATAAAATAAGGCCGCACCGGCTATTTTTTTCAATTTAGAAGGGGTGAGAGATTCAAGCCCTGACCCAAACTGATTGCTGCTTCTAAACTTCACTTCCACAAAATAAAGTTTGGAAAGCTTTGAGGCAATCAAATCAATTTCTCCCCTTCGACAACTCCAGTTTTGTTCTAAGATTTGAAAACCCTTGTTTTTCAAATAAGCGGCCACTAAATTTTCGGCTTCTGATCCTATTTTTCGACTCATAAAATAAATAACCCTAAAGCTTGACGAGGGCTTAAGGCCTATGCTACCCCGCCACACTCTAAAACTAAGGAGTTTTTATGTCTCGTAAATGTGAAATTTGTGGAAAAACACCTCTCGCTGGAAACACTGTCTCCCACGCCAACAACAAGGCACACACCCGTAATTTTCCTAATCTTCAACGCGTAAAAGCCCTGATTGCAGGACAAGCGAAACGGATTATGGCTTGTACACGCTGCATTCGCTCAGGCTTCGTTCGCAAAGCAGCCTGAGGGCTTTCGGGTCAACTCCGAATTCTCTCCACACTCATTACTCCGCTTACCCTTTCCAGAGATTTCATCATAGATTTCAACTGCATCACGTCTTTGATTTCTACCTCAAAAATGTTGATTGCTTTTTGATCGTTTGTAGTCCGGATAGAGGCCTGAGAGATATTAATACCGTCATTGGCAATGAGTTTGGTCATTGAAGCTAACAAACCAGGACGGTCAGAACTTACCACCTTAAGCTTTGCCTGATGCAATTGTCCGCTGACCGATTGCCATGCTACATCCACCTTTCTTTCCGAGTCGGTAGCAAGTACTTTTGGGCAATCCGCAACATGCACCGTTACCCCACGCCCACGAGTAATAAATCCAACAATAGGATCGCCAGGAAGTGGGCTACAACACTTGGCCAAGGCAACCAAAATATCGTTATACCCTCCCACTTGTACGGCACTTTTTCCGCGAGCTTGTACTTTTTTGAAAATCTTGGAAAGAAAACCCTCCTGCTTAGGGGAAATAATTTTATCTTTAATGAGATCTTCAGGCAGGAGGCGAAGAAGCACGGAATGGGGAGTTATTTTTCCATAACCGATATTCATTAAAAGGGTATCCTGTTGATTGTAACCCAAGTCTTGCAAAGCCTGGTCAAACTCCGGGCCCTTTAAATATTTTGAGGAGGAAATGGAATATTTTTCGAACTCTTTTTCTAAAAGCTCCTTTCCCAGTTGAATACTTTTTTCACGCTGTTCCTGTTTGATATAGAAACGAATCTTGCTCTTAGCCCGAGAACTCACTGCAAACTTCAACCAGTCCTTAGAGGGCTTTTGCTGCGGGGCACTTAAAATCTCCAACACATCCCCACTGTGCAGGCGATGGTTGAGGGGAACAATTTTGTCGTTTACTCGTGCCCCCACACAGTGATTGCCCAAATCGGAATGAATCGAATAGGCAAAATCCACTGGAGTTGCTCCATGAGGAAGCTCCTTCACTTCACCTGTAGGTGTAAAGACATAAACGTCTGTAACAAACAAATCCAACTTCAGAGTATCCAAAAACTCTGCGGGGTCTTTTAGATCTTTTTGCCAACTGAGCAACTCTCTCACCCACTCAAATTTTTCCTGTTCTTTCTGATCGATGGATCCATCGTCTTTATACTTCCAATGCGCCGCGATCCCCTTCTCGGCGATCTCATGCATCTCTTCAGTTCTAATTTGAAATTCAGCCCTTTGCCCATCCACACATATCACGGTGGTATGCAGCGATTGATAATTATTGGCCTTGGGCATGGCAATATAATCTTTAAATCGTCCGGGAATGGGCGTCCAGAGTTCATGGATAAGCCCCAAGGCCAAATAACAATCTTTCATCTCCTTGACGATGATTCGAAAGGCCATCAAGTCGTGCACTTGCTCAAAGGAAATACTATGTCCCTGCATTTTCCGATACACACTGAAATAGTGTTTGATTCTACCAGAAATCTTAATGCTGATTTTATACTCGCTAAATTTGGGCTGCAAAAGTTGAATAACCTTTTGGATATAATCCTGGGCTTGTGCATGCTCTTGGCTCATTTTCTGTTTAATTTCTTTGTAAATGAGCGGTTTTGAAAACTTCAGGGCCTGGTCTTCGAGTTCTATCTTAATCCACTGAATTCCCAAACGATTGGCAAGTGGCGCATAAATATCCAAAGTTTCCTTTGCGATCTTCAACTGCTTTTCTTCGCTGAGATGATCCAGCGTTCTCATGTTGTTCAAACGGTCGGCGAGTTTGATCAAAACCACTCGAATATCCTTGGCCATTGCCATAACCATCTTACGAAAATTTTCGGCCTGCTTTTCCTCTGCTGAGGAAAATTTAATTTTCCCCAATTTGGTAACCCCATCGACCAACAAGGCAATCTCATTTCCAAACTGCCCACGGATTTCTTCGAGGGAAGCCGAGGTGTCTTCTACCGTGTCGTGCAGTAAGGCGGCGGCAATAGAGGCCCCGTCCAATTTCATTTGAACCAAAATCTGGGCTACCTCAATGGGGTGCACCACATAAGGCTCACCGGAAGCACGCTTCTGCCCCTCGTGGACCTCTTCAGCAAAATGATAGGCCCTTTCAATAAGATCAAACTGCGCAGAAGGATTGTAAGCTAAGATTTGTTTTTTGAGCTCTTGAAGTTTTATCATGTCTAATCAGGATCTTCTTTTTTTGAGGATAAAATCAACTAAATCCTGAAAAGCTTGTTTTAACTCGTCGTTTTGCAGCACATAGTCGTAATACAGACTCATCCGGCGTTCATGTTGCACTTGAGCCAAACGTTTTTCAATATTCAATTCACTTTCCGTCCCTCTATGTTCTAAACGGCTCCTCAATATTTGATCCTGTACATCAATAAAAATGAGGAAGGCTTCGGGATACCTTTTTTTAATGGCCAAAGCACCTTGGGTATCTAAATCGAGAATAATATCTTCCCCTTGATCTATTTTCTTCTCTATATCTTTTTTGGCCGTCCCATAACGTTTCCCATGCACCTCAGCCCATTCAGCAAACCGGTCTTCCCTCAGCATTCCCTCGAATTGCTCGTCCGAGATAAAATAATAATCCCGCCCATTCTGCTCTCCTGCCCGAGGAGTTCGAGTGGTGTAAGAAACATTATGGGGAATATGAAGATGCGCTTCCACCATTCGGCATAAGGTTGTTTTTCCACTACCCGAAGGACCGGAAGTAACAAAAAGGAGTCCTTTTCTGGAAGGATGAGGAGATTCAGAAGGCATAAGTATTTCCCTTCTTTTTCAGATGTAAAATAAACGCGCAACCTTTTTTATAGTTTACTCCCCAATTGACATCTCCTCCCCATTTCCTTACCCTACCCCACATGCTTACAGTCGAAGAAAAAAATCTAAAATTTCTCCTCAAAATCTGGATTTTCTCATTCCTCCTGGCTGCTGCCGCATTTCTGGTGGCACCCAACCTCGTCATACGGTTTTTGAATACTGTTTCATTAAAATTATTCCCTCACTTGATTCCCCTTCCAGAGAGCACAGAACGCTTTTGGTTAAGCCTCAGCGGATCTCTCATGGTAACGCTTCTTTTCCTTCTTTTTGGTGCGGTAAGTGATATCGCTCGTAAAAAAGATCTAGTTTTTTATGTATTGGTCAGCAAAATCGCCTCTACCGTGTTGTTCCTTTCCTTCTTTTTCCTTCATCAGAAAAGTTTTACCTATATTTTGGGCGGCTGGGTGGATGGGAGTATTTTCCTGGTCACGCTTTTCTTTTATAGACGCGCCGTTGCTGCCGGTTATTTGCAACTATGATGCAAAACAAAAAACATAAGCCTCTCCAAAATCGTCACATTGCCTTGATAGGCACCAGCGGCTTCAAAGGCCGCACCCTTTTGAAAAAACTCGAAGCCGATTCTAAAATCAAGAAGTTGATTGTCATCGACCGCAAACGCCCCCCTTTTGAACTAAAAAAAGCAAAATTCTATAAATTAGATCTCACCGAAAATTTGGCCGATGCACGGCTTGCGGAAATTTTCAGTGAAGAAAAAATTCATACCGTCATTCATACGGCTATCCCCAGTAGCCCCCCCCAAAACAATTCCCTGTCTCACGAAATTATTTCAGTGGGAAGTATGTATATTTGCAATGCCGCAGCGGCAGCTCAAGTACAAAAATTCATTTTAGTTTCTTCAACCATGGTCTATGGCGCCTTTGCCAATAACCCCAATTTCATGAGCGAAACGCATCCCTTGCGGGGGGGAATTAAAAACAAATTTTTGGCCGACAAGGTGGATGCTGAAAAATCGGTGATGAAACTCGCACAAAAACATCCCGAGATGACGGTCACTATTTTAAGGACAGCCACACTGATTGGCCCCACGGTACAAAGTTATAAAACACGTTATTTGTCACGTCCCATGCTTTTGACCATTTTGGGTTATGACCCTCTCATCCAATTTTTACATGAAGACGATTGTATCGAGGCCCTCCAACTGGCTGTAGAAAAAGACATCGCTGGAGTTTTTAATGTCGTGGCAGAGGGTGTTCTTCCACTCTCTCGAGTCCTTCATATCTTAAGAAAAATAGAGTTCCCGCTTCCGGAATTTATTGCCAAAAATGTGGTTCAATCGCTGTGGTACCTAAATATTTCTCCCGCCCCAAAAAGCCTTCTCAATTTTCTCAAATACCTTTGTGTTGCCGATGGAGAAAAGGCTAAAAAAGAATTGGGCTTTCATCCTAAATATTCCTCTCGGGAGGCCTTGCTTACTTTTGTGGGAGCAGAACGCTTACGCGACGTAGCCTTGGATATTCCAGAAGAGGTCCTGTCATGAAAAAACAAATAGCTGTTCCTCTTAAACTTTTACGGTTTCCAAGCGAAAATTTAAAAAACTCGGGAATGGAAGTTCCAGCCCTTCGTCAAGAACTCAATGCGCACATCGAAAAGCTCAAAGGACAGTTTGAAGATAGCATTCATCGTTTTCAGAAAGATTTAAAAAATGACCTGAAAAAAACCCGACATCTTGCAAAAAATACAAAAAAGCGTGCGGAAATAGAAGATTTAACTCTTCAACTGAATCAGCTTGAAAAGAAGATTCAGTCCTTAGGACAATTAAAATCCTCTCAAACGCTTATCCCTCCTCAGGCTTCGATGCTTAAGAAATTGAATTTCGTCCTCTCAAATTTCTTTTCCTTCAGAACTTACAAAAGGCTGCTCTTTGGCGTACAACGTTTTGACAAAATCGATTTTGACGATTTTGGTCGTGATCCTTCCTTAGAAAAAAAGTTGAAGCCTTTCTTCGATTTTCTCTACCATAAATATTGGCGGGTCAAAGTGGAAGGGGTGGAAAACATTCCCAATCAGGGCCGTGCACTCATCGTCGCCAATCACTCCGGCACCCTCCCTTTCGATGGAGCGATGATTCGCCTGGCCGTCACCAACGATCATCCTGCCGCACGTGACGTCCGCTTTTTGGTAGAAGATTTTGTCTACTATCTCCCTTTTTTGGGAACCTTGATGTATCGCATTGGTGGCGTCCGCGCCTGTCCTGAAAATGCGGAGCGCTTGCTCAAGGCCAATCATTTGGTCACCGTGTTTCCCGAAGGCGAAAAAGGTATCGGAAAAAGTTACAAACAGCGTTATCACCTGCAACGCTTTGGTCGCGGGGGATTTATCAAAATTGCCCTTAAGACTAAAGCCCCTATTATTCCCGTAGCAGTCATCGGCGCTGAAGAAACCCATCCCCTGCTTTACAAAACCGGCTTTCTTGCCAAACCTTTTGGCATTCCTTATGTGCCCATTACGCCCACATTACCCTGGCTGGGAATCCCAGGTCTGCTAGGTCTGCCAGCCCATTGGACCCTCCATTTTGGAAAACCCATATCCCTTGAAAAGTATGACAGCAAAGCCTTGGAGGATGAACTTCTGATTCACAAACTCTCTGAAATGGTGCGGCAAAATATTCAGGAAATGATCCGAGAAGGATTAAAAAAACGACGTTCAATTTGGTTTGGATAATTCTGAAAAAGGAAATTAGACCTCTCATTTTCCAAGCGCCAACAAGACCTCGGTAGCAATTTCTTCAATGGCTTTGTCAGTCACATCAATCATTGGAACCGTACCGAGCTTGTCGTAAAATTCACGCGAATATTCGAGTTCTTCGCTGATACGACCCACATTTGCATAATCTTCGGACAAAGGGCGTCCCAGCTTCATCAAGCGAGATTCACGCAACTGAACCAGCTTTTGCGGATTGATGGTGAGCCCCACCATTTTATTTTTAGCTGCGGACAACACCTCTGCAGGTGGATCCACTTCTCGAATGATAGGAATATTAGCCACCTTATGCCCGCGGTAAGCCAAATAGATAGAGAGAGGGGTTTTGGAGGTTCTGGAAATTCCCAGCAAAATAATATCTGCTTGTTTAATGGTATCCAGACCCAAACCATCGTCATGCTTTACCGTAAATTCAATCGCATCCTGACGCTTATAATAATCTTTAGTCACTCGATATTTCAGACCCGGTTCATCGCTGGGCGTTTCTTGAAAATAAGTGGTAAATACATTCAGAACTGGACCCATCAAGTCGATGGCGACAATGCCTTCTTTTTCGGATTCCTCCTGAAAAATTTTACGAAGCTCATCCGAAACAAAAGTAAATAAAACGATCCCATGATGTTTTTTTGCCTCAGCGATGACTTGTTTCATCCTTCCCACATCAATCACTTTGGATCTTCGGACGATATTTACATTATCGACCTTAAATTGCCTTAAAGCCGCAAAAGCAATATTCATAGCCATTTCACCGGTAGCATCAGAAATTGCGTAAATATAGTAACGAAATGTTTGTGACATGAGCACTCCTTAAAGGTTAACTGCTGATCTGCCTCAAGGGCAGTGGCTCCTCAGGCAAGGCCATGGTTTCCAGTTTTTCATTGAATTTACCCAAACGTTTATCCGCCGAATCATAGGCCGAACGGGCATTGGATAGATGAGTTCCCACTTTAAGAAAATCATCCCTAAATCGCTGAAGCTCCCCCTGCAAAGAAGCCAAGCTAGCCAAAATTTCTTTGGCGGAAGATTCCACCCGCAGGCCCTTGAGCCCCATCAGTATGGTATGAAGATAAATATAAAAATTATTGGGCGAAACAGGAATAACTTTTTTACTCATGGCATAGGCCATCACCGAAAAATCCGAATCAAAGGCCTCCTCTCTAATAATCATCTCGTAGTAAACATTTTCTGCAGGAATATACATCAGAGAAAAATCAAAACTTCCCTCATCGGGCCGAATATACTTTAAAGCAATGGAATCAATGTGCTTCCGGATATCACCCAAAAAGATCTTACGAAATTGTTTTTTTTCGGTATCGCCCTTGGCTTCAATATATTTTTTAAAATTTTCTAAAGGAAATTTGGAATCGATAGGCACAAAATTGTTGGCCAACCTGACGATGGCATCCACTTTTTCACCACTTTTGAAGGCATATTGAAGTTCAAAATGTTCCAAAGGCAAGATCTGCCGGAGCAGATCCCCCAGGAAAAGCTCGCCCAGATTTCCCCGTAATTTGGGAGCCCTTAAAATTTCCTGCAACGAAGCGATATCTTTTCCCACTTCAAAAATCTTCAAATTGGCCTCTTCCATTTTTCCCAGGCGACTTTGTAATTCCCCTACCGCCCTTGCCGCATTGTCCAGACGCTTCCCTACCCCCTCGTGAGTTTGTTGAAGCAAATCACCTTGTTTGGAAAGATGCTCTGTCACCTGATGAGTCAGGTGCTGCATCTGTTGTTGCATCATTAAAGAAAAGGTGTCCTTCCGAGAAGTTTTTTGGAAAAGCATCCAAAAGATAAAGAGTAGAAAACTTAGTGAAAAAATAAATATGCCGATATAAGTCGTATTCATGGGCTCAGTTGTCTAACACGAATCCTAGAACGAGGAAAACATGAAAATTGAAATTTATACCACTGCTTACTGCCCTTTTTGTGTTTCGGCAAAAAAATTGTTACAGGATCGTGGGCTTAGCTTTCAAGAAATAGATGTTTCGGACCCCAAAAAAAAAGAGCCCCTCAAGGAAAAAACGGGTTGGCGAACAGTGCCCCAAATTTTTATAGAAGATAAACTCATTGGTGGATTTCAAGAGCTTTCTCATATGGATCAAAAGGGCTTATTGAAGCATTGACAACGGCGCTTCACTTGATGCAAGCCCTATGTCCTCTTGAACGAAAGGTAATGAAGTAAGAGGTCCAGTGGATAGCAAAGGAAATTTATGGAGAGTACTTGGGAAAATTATCTGAATGAATTGATTAGTTCCGATTGTAAGCATTATCTTTGGTTAAGATCACTCAGCTATCTCGAATATATCGGCTATCGAAAGATGGTAAAAGCGGTTCCCTATCAAGCGGTAGAACAAGGTATTTTTCATCATTTATCCGATGAAATCGAACATAGTTTTCTTTTAAAAGAACAAGCCGAAAAAAGTTTTCCCGATCAACAACTCTCTATAGAATCTGTAGAGGAATTAATGGACATTGCGGAGGCTTATTTCCAAACTCTGGACAAAAATATTAAAAGTTGGGTCTGCCAAAAGCTTGGAAAAGAAAGTGTCTTCTTGTGTTATTTGTTAGTGAGCTACACGACCGAAAAACGAGCCATGAGCATCTATCCTCAATATTATTCCAGACTCACTCAATCCCCCCTCAAGATAGTCATTCAAAAAATCATAAAAGATGAGAGTGAGCACTTGCGCTACCTGGAAAATATTCTTCAAAACATTCAGGGTGAAGTTATTGAAGCACAATTCTCCCCTTTAGAAGTTGAGCAAAAACTCTTTGATTCCTACTTGAATAACATGAAAATTTTTGGGGAAAAACTAGAGTCTAAAAACGAAAAAATCCAATGTCTCAGCAATTGAATTCACTCAAAACCATTTCTACCGTCACGCGTATCCTCCAAAAATCGAATCCTCAGGAGAATCCTTTGGCGCATGTTGTAAGCATGGTAAAAAACGAGTTAGGAGTGGAAGTTTGCTCTCTTTATTTGCTCCAAAATCAAACGCTCATTCTCGTTGCCTCTGAAGGATTAGATCCCAACTCTATTGGTCGAGTCCGCATGAACATCCACGAGGGACTTACAGGCCTTGCAGTAGAGAATCTGCAGCCGGTTATCGTCAAAGAAGCTTCTCTGCACCCTCGTTACAAATTTTTTCCGGAAACGGGAGAAGAACAATTCTGCTCCTTTGTTGCCCTTCCCTTGATCGACCGTGAAAAGGTTTTGGGCGTTTTAACTCTACAGACCACACAGCCCCGTGAATTTAAAAATGATGAAATAGAAATGTTGAAAATCATTGTTTTTCAACTAGCGGGGGTCATTCAAAATCTGGTCACCCTTGAAGTCTTGCAAGTCCAAGAACAAGAAAAGGACAAGCTACAAGCCATTGTCTTGAAAGGAATTGGCGTTGCTCCGGGTTTTGGTATTGGAGCTTGTTTTTTGTTAAAGGGAAGAAACACTTTCATCTCTTATTCAAATCCCTCAAAAAAAGATCCCAAGCGGGAATGGAAAAAAGTGGAGCAAGCCTTGGACAAAGCTTCCAAGGGATTGTTGGGCCTGGAAAAGAAATTGTTAACCAGTCTCAGTAAAAAAGAATCGGATATTTTTTATTCTCATCGCATGATTTTGTCCGACAAGAGTTTTCATAAAAAAATCAAAACCGCTATTGAAGAAGGACAAGGCGCCGCTCAGGCGGTTTTTCAGGTCATTGACTTTTATATTGCGCAATTTTTAAAAATTGAAGACCCTCATTTCAGAGAGCGCAGTGCCGATTTGGAAGATTTAAGAGAAAGAGTCTTGGAGCATTTATTAGAGCATAAATCGGTCAAAAAAACTGAAGCACTCGAAGGGATTCTCGTTACCGAAAATTTGGTCCCCAGTGATACCATCAATCTCAATCCCGAAAAGATTTTTGGAATTGTAAGTGAGCGAGGAGGGCTTACCTCTCATGCCGCCATTTTGGCTTGTTCCCTCGGAATCCCAGCCGTCATGGGTATTCCCAACCTGTTTTCTTATATCCAGCCCGGCAATCTTTTAATTGTAGATGGAAATCAAGGGAAGGTTATCGTTAATCCTGATCAGAAGACCTTGCTCGAATATGAACGCATTCAGGAAAGTTTTGCAGACCAGATTGTTCATCTTCAAAAACAAAGCAATGAAAGAACCACCACACTCGATAAATATCCCTGTCGCTTGGAAGCCAATGTTGGCATTTTAAATGACCTCAAAAAGCTACGCTACTTCGGTGCAGAAGGAGTGGGTTTATACCGTACCGAAATGCCCTTTATATCCGCCGGTAAATTACCCGACGAAGAGGAACAATTCAGACACTATAAAATGGTTTTGGAACTTGCCGAAGGATTGCCTGTGACCTTCAGAATTTTGGACGCTGGCGGAGATAAACCCATTCAGGGATTAAACCTGAAATATGAGGCAAACCCATTTTTAGGCTACCGTTCCATCCGTTTAAGTCTGTCTAAACCTGATATTTTAAAAACACAATTTCGCGCCTTGCTGAGGGCCTCCATTTTTGGAACTTCGCAAATTTTAGTTCCCATGATTTCCAGTATCGAAGAGATACAACAAGTGCATAAGATTTTTGAGGAAGTAAAAGAAGAACTCTGTTCAAAAAGAATTGAATTTAATCCCAAGATTCCTTTTGGAATAATGATTGAAGTCCCCTCGGCAGTTCGGCTGGCCTCCAAACTCTGCCACTATTGCGACTTCATGAGTTTGGGCACCAACGACCTGATTCAATACACCCTGGCCGTAGACCGTAACAATGCCAAGGTAGCTGCTTTCTTTGAGCCCTTACATCCTGCTGTTCTATCTTCCATCCACGAAGTTGCCCAGGTGTGCATCAAGGAGAAAAAAAAATTGTCTGTCTGTGGTGAGATGGCGGGCTCGCCTCGCTTAGCGATGGTGCTGATGGCCTTGGGAGTTCAATCCTTTTCCATGGCACCTCTGCATATTCCTTTGGTCAAAAACCGCATTCGGCAACTGAGATTCAAAGATTTATTGAAACTGGGGAAGAAACTTCTACGGGTTGACACCTTGCAGGAAATTGAGCAGTTAATTGTCAGTTTTGAACAACAACATCATCTGGTTTAAATTTTATGACTACCACACTGCAGGAAGCGCTTCTCAAGGCGGGTTTAGCAAAATCAAAATCGCTTCCAGATCAAAAAGATAAAAAAAAGACTATTTTAAAATCGGGCGAACAAAGGCCGGCTCAGGCCCGTTTTGATAATCGCGAAGACAAAGCCCCCATCCGTACTTTTTGCGAAGCTTGCAAGAGAAGTGGCCCTGATATCGAACTTTACGAACATCAAAACCGTTTAATCTCTGCCAAATGGATTTGTGTAAGATGCGCAGATACCCATAACATTCACGACAACACACGACAAACTCATCAAAGTCAGCATGCAAAAAATGGGATGTTCCGGCGAGAATATGGGCCGACGAAGGTTTTTAGTAAGCGGCTTTAATATGGATAAGGTGTACAATTCGTTTGAGTTTAAAAAATCCCTTGATTACACTGCCCTTATGCTTCCTTTCCGCACAAAAGAAGACATTCTTGAAATCGATAATGCTCTAGAAGGCGTTTTTTGGACCACCGAAGCACGCTTAAGAAACCTTCTTCTCTGTTCGGAACAAGCCGCTTATCTAAATCCCTTTAAATTTAAAAAACCCTTCGTAAAATCTTTCAACTCTTTTGAAGAATATGAACAATGGAAAAAAGAAAATTCAGACCCCTACTGGCGTTTTGGATAAAGCTTCCTTCTTAAAAACTTTTGAGGAACTTGCAAAAAGTGGAGCTCAATATCTTTATGTAGGCGGCATTGCGGCTAATCTCCACGGTCTTTCTCGATCTACTGCGAAATCGCAAGACAGGGACCCAGTGATCCGCAAGGATAGGGACCCACTCGGAGCGTAGCGACGGATCTTATTTTTTCTTTTTATAGGTGGGTCCCTATCGATGCAATTTGTTTTTTTCTGGGC
>JADFYH010000046.1 GCA_015233135.1 Deltaproteobacteria bacterium | reverse complement strand
CAAAACAACACCCCAAACAAGAAGTGATTGACTTTAGAAAAGAAGAAGGCAAAGGGAAAAAAATAGAAATCAAGAAACTTCTCGCCTTATCAAAAAAAACTACCCCCAGTAATTAAATGCATCTTTTTAAAAAAAATAATGACTTGTCGCAGCATTTTCCTCAGCACTCAAGGATTAGGTCTGAAACTACTCCATCCTTCGGACAGGGGGTCTCCCCCCGAGAGGTCAATTTGCATGCCTTCCTGCCGGTTCCACACGTGTGGAGAAGTTCCGTTTTCGATAAAGAGAGCGGGGATGTTGAGGCGAAAGTGCGGACGTAAAAGACCTTCGCGGTCGATGGGATTTGAAAAAAAACAGGCCTCCATGCCCTGGATTTCGCTTTGTTCATTTCCATTCGTGTTCCGAAAAGTGCGAAAGGATTGGAGTGAGAAAAAATTGTCCGGACATTGTTCCCGGCTCGAATGCAGGCTGGGGACAAACAGGCGCAGGGTTGGGGGAGTGGGCAAGAGCCTGGGTAGCTGATAAGAGCCCAGGGCTAGAAGCAGTCGATGATAACGTCCGCTGACGGGCGCAAAAATACTGAAGACGCCACCGCCTTCAATGTTTCGAATTTGAATGCCCTGCACTTCTGTTTCGAGCAAGGGGCTGGAGCTTCCGGTTTCCTGCATGAAGCGCAGATGGGAAATGCGGTCTATGTTGAGTTGGGCACTCTGTATTCGGAAGTCTGTTTGGATGCTTTCATTGTAACGAAGGTGTTGCAGGGTATGATCACTCACCCGGGGATCTTGCGTGATTTGGGTGTCTCGAAGCAGGGCCGCAAAATGAAGAGGGTGATCGGTTTCCGAGGCGGAAGAAAGATCAAGAGTGTGACCATCAAATAATAAGTGAATATTCCCTTCGAGCAATACCTGTTCCAGGGAACCCCGAAAATAAAATCCGGGAATATTCAGGTGGTGGCCAAAGTTTTGCAGACGACTCAGTTGCAAACGAAGAGTTCCCTGCCAATCGAGATTAGCCTGATAGGGCTGGGTGTCTTCAAGATGCAAATTCCCTCGAAAGATTCCGTTGAGTTCTCCGGATTCTACCTCAAGATTTTCCAGATAGGGTCTGAGTTGCAATCGGGTGCCCTGTTGAATTTGTCCGTGGAGGGCAAAATCGATGCTGGCATTTCGATGTCCTTCGAGGTCTCGTTCAAAGTGGAAGCTCAGGTCCTCAAGCTGGGCTTGTCCTCGAAAATGAAGTTGGCTGCCCACATTGTCCGAACCCAGCAGGCCTTCATAGTCGATTTGTGAGGCAGACACCTGGCCAAGGGAGGCGTTAAACCTTGTTCCGTGTCTTTCCAAAAGTAATCCCGAAAAAGAGGCTTCCTGAATTTCAAAATGCTCCTGATCGGGGTGTTCTCTGGATCCCAGGGTGATACGCAAATTTTGGCTTTCTCCTCCGGGAATTTCCAAAATTTGCGAGGGCCCGTTTTCTGCTTCCCCCTGCCCCTGAGTTCTGTTTTGCGGATTGAAACGCAGCAGTGGTAGTCGTCCCCCGCTTATTTCGAGCGTCAGGGCCTGAGCGCGGTCTCCCAAACCCCCATTTTCGAGCTGGGTTCGTACTTGAAGATGACGGGCCTCACTGTGATGAAAGACCACTTCGGTGTGGGCAAGAATCCAGTTTCTATCGAAATGTTGCGCCTGCATTTGTTGTATATTGGGCAGTAGGATCTCGATCTGTTCTGCCTGCAATCCATCCGATTGAAATCGGGTCTTTCTCTCCGGGGTTTCAAAGTCGATCGCAGCCACTTGGGCTCGGTGAATGACAATGCGTGGGCCTTGCCGTGGATCTTCCAGAGGAATCTCTATCCCCAGGCCCTGAGCCCGCAGTTGGTCTATTTCCAAATGAAAGGGGGCCTGAGTCTCTTCGAGACTTCGCAGCGAAAATTGGGGCTGTAATATTTGTAAGAGGATATTTTCGGGATCTCCCTGAAGGAGCAGACGATTTTGGCTGAGGCGTGAGTGATGATTCAGAGTGAGTTCAAAACCCTCTTGTGAAATTTGTCCCGGCCGTAGAATAAAGTCTCCTCGCACTTGGGCGGTTTCGAAATCAACCAAAGGACTGGGGTTGGGATTGTAGGTATTGGGGGCTTGTCTGGGGAGCCCTTGTTCCCAGAGAGGGGCCAGCAAGTTTATCCAGTCTTCCAGGTGTCGGGGTAAAATCTGGCTGGAAATTCCAAGGCTTTCCAGCAGTGGTGGAGCCAGGTCTTGTCCGTTCGCCCTTGCAAGGGGCGTGGTCAGGGGATCGAGGGCGAAGGTGTCTCCTTCGAAACTGAAACGGGGTGAAAAAAGGGTGGAGGTGGAGACATAATCGCCAGGCGCCTGGGCCTCCGGGATGTTGGTGCAGACAAATCCATCGGCATCGCTGGCACAGCGTTCCAGCCGTGGATTGGAGGAATGAAAATCTTCAATGGATGAGGGATGCAAAAGTGTGATTGCTCCCAATCTTGCAGAGAGCGAAGGGTCAAAGTTGAAAGAAAAGTGGGAGAGGACAGGGGCTTGTGTCAGCAAGTCGGGATGGATTTCAATCCGCAAATTGGCCCGGGTGTTGGCTGCGGTACAAAATAGCTCGGGTCCAGGCCCTTGTCCGATGGGTCTGCTTTCGGCGTAGCGGCAAGAGGCGTTGCCTGCGTTGATGGTTAATCGATGGACTTCGATCAGGCCGGAAAAAATCCGCTGACTTACCTGTTGTACCAGATGGGTGAGTGGATTTTCTATGGCTGGGGGAGGCAGAGGGGACGGGCTCATCCAGCGATAGTCCAGGGGACGGGTGAGCAGACTTCTTCCCAGGCTCTGAAGTGCAGAAGCCGGGAGATTCAAATTTGACGGAGGCATTGACGGGGAGAGCTGAAGGGTCTGTATTCCAAAGGTTCTAGAATTGGAAGTCGGAATATTAGAAGCTACAGTCGTGTTGTAAATTTGAAAACTTGGGGAGAGTCTGAGAGGTTCTGAAAACAGTCTGGGCCAGATCATGGTTGAACTCCTGAACTCGATTCAAATTGATGGACTCGATTTAAAAAATCCTGAAAATTTTCACGTCGGGCCTCGGGCGTGAACCCCAGATGATGAAAATAATGAAAGAGTTCTCCATCAGAAACCAGATTTAAACCCAGAAAGGTATACACCCATTTTCTGGAAATATTGCCCTGAAAAAGAAAATCTCCCAGCAGGTTTTGCTGTGAAAAATCTACATGATTTATGCCTGCACAAAATGTGGCGGATTGAAGCAGCGGATCGGGAAGCAACAGTGCCCGTTCTCCTCTTAAGAGAACTTCGCCGTTGAGACAGAGTGGAAAATAATTTTGCAAGGCCTCTCCCGGAAGGAGGCTTCTGTTTGAGGAATGTCTTTGGAGGAGGCCACTGCCCAGATTCAATCTTCCCGAGCCTTGCAGGTTTCCATGAAAATCAAAACTTCTCACAGTGGGATGAGGGTAAGGAAAAGGAAATTCGCGGGCCTGCAAAGAGAGGTTGAGATTTCGATACGTGATTTGCGAATTCGCTTCTGAATAACTTACTTGCAAACGGGGATTGTGTTGCAAGTGGACATCAATAATTCCCTGGGGAATCTTCGTCCTTGGGTCCTGACTCGAGTTCCGCGAATCGGTGTGCAAATCCAGTCTTCCAATTTCAAACTGATGTTGCGAATTTGCCGCAATTTGATGGTTGGCTTCAAAGTGAAGTTCAAGACCTCTCAAATGAATATAGGTGTTCTGCAAAAAACCATCCCATTGAGGAGCGGAAAAGTTGAGTTGATAAGAACGGGAACAGCTGCCTTGTGCCTTGCTTTCAAGTCTCAGATCTGCGTTCACCTCATGAAGAGGTTCGTGAGCCTGAAGTTGTATGTGGAGACCGACCGACGAAAAGGCTGTATCTTCTGGGGGGCTGTTTTCAAGCAAATCCCGGTCATCCAGGCTAAAAATTCTTTCTGTGATACTTTCTGCAACTCCTGCCACCGGGATGTCTGCCTGCAGGTTGAGGGCGTGATAAGAGGGAAGTTCCGGTAAATGAAGTTGTGGAGCCGAGAGTTTGAGTCGGAAATGCAGCTTATGATCTTCATCTCTTGAAGCTTGAACGCTTATTTGTGAGCCATTCATCCAGCTTTCAAATTCCCCAGGGCCTGTTTCGAGTTCGAGCTGCAGTGGATCCAGCTGAAAGAAAGCAGCAGTGAAATTGGGAACAAGACTTCCAGAAACATCCCTTTCGAGAGGAAGGTTCAAAAGCAGATGGCTGCTAACTTGAAAAGTTTGTTCCCCCACACGAAATTGGATATTTTCCAATTGGAGGTTGGCTCGCAGGCTATAGTTTCCGCGGGTTATTTCCTGGAAATGAATGCCAGATTCAAAGGGGATTCCGTTGGCAGTTATGCCTTCGCCTGCAGAAATAGTTCCCCCCAAAATTTCTATGGGGGGCATTTGCGAGGCCTGAGTTTGTCCCAGAGGGCCAGGTTCTAGATGGCTATAAAAATGGGGGACATGAATTTGCAGGGGAAACAGAGAGGCTACAATTTCCGCATGGCTTCTTCCCAAGTCCAGCCAGCCAGGGATTGTCATCTGGGACAAATCGGTATTCCAGTGGAGTGTGGGATTTTCAAAATGTCCCTGAGCATAACGGAGCTGGGCAGAAAAAAAATTGGAAGGCAGGGTATAAAACTGCAGCGACAAAAAGGGAAGATTGAGGGTGTAGGGCCTGAAACGCAGGTCAATACTTCCTTCTTCGATGTAAGGCTGAAGCTGATTTTCGACCTGTTCAAAACGATCGAAAAAGGTTGCGGAATTTTGGAGCTGTCCATTTCCCTGTCCCGATCTGACCCTCAAGGTTTGGAGATCTGTCCAGAGACGATCGATTTCCAAAGCCGTGGGCACCTGATTGTTTCCCAATTTTTCGACCAGTTCGCTCAGGTAGGGGGTTTCCCTCGTGGCCGGAATAAGACTGGCCAGGCGGTGCATCGAGTGCAGCAGGTAGTCATCGGCCGCGTTAAAATTTGTGCTGTTTGATCGAAATCCTGTTTGTGGACTAAAGTAGAATTGAAGATTGCCCAGAAGATGGACGGGGGAAATACGGAGCAGAGGATCTTGTCCCAGAAAAATCCGGCCACTGTCCGCAAACAATGAGGCCTCTATTCTTGTGTTTGCAGCCAGGAAATATCGGAGGGCTCCGAGGTCACTGTTTTCCTCATAGGGATTGACTCGAGCGTGGATCTCCACATCTCCAAAAGAAAAGGGAAGGGTTTGTCTCTGGTTTTGTTCAGACCTCCAGGCTCGAAGATGATTCTGGTTTCTCCAAGTGCTAAAGTTTTGTGGGTTTTGGGAGAGGGCAATCAGCGGTCGGTGCAGCTCAGCCGGCCAAAAGGCTTGAGCCGAACAAGTGCTGCTTTCTGTCCTTGGGCTTGGGTGGCAATTGACGCAAGGCGCTCCGCTGGAAGAATAAATTTCTTCGGGAGTTCTATTGCTACAATTTGGAAATAATAGGTCTTCCCAGCCCATGCCGAATTCCTTTTTAAAAGTCCTGTTTTAATTATTAGAGGATATTTCTTACCTTTGTGCTCCCCAGAAAATTCGCGGAGCTCCGGGGTAGGCGGCAGAAATATTTGAATGGGGCAAATCCATCCAAAAACGAAGATGGCGCTCGGCGGCTTGCCAGATTCTAAAATATGGGAGCTGCAAAATTAAGTGAGCATTTGGATTTTCGCGATTGAGAGAGATATCTAATCCCTGAATAAGAAATTGTTCTAGTCGGATGGGGGATTGGGGTGAGTTCGGAATTCCGACAATGACGTTTATCCGGGAGGCCTCGAGATGATTGTCCGGGTTATTCGGGTTATTTGCCTCTTGGGGCTGAAGAAGAACCTGATAATTTTGACCCCTCAGGGTGGCTCGAGCCATTCCGCTGATATCGCTGATTCTGGGTTCTCTCAAATCCGCCTCCCAAGCTTCTCCGTTATCTCGTCGCCGTCGAATAAGACGATTCAGGCCTAGGGCTAAAGTTCCGGCAAGATCATTGTGACTGAAAGGAAGCCCCTGTCTCACGCTCAGTGCAGAATGGGTTAGGCTAAGGCTTACCTGGATGGGAGAATCGGTGGCAAGTTGGGGTAATTGGGTATTTGTAGGATCGGGGGCATTTTCAAAATCATCCAGGTTGCAAGCCGAGCCGAAATTGCTGCGACCCGCCACATGGATTTCATCATTCGAGACATAGGCACAGGCGTCGTTGGAACTGGCGGAAATATCTTGAAGTTGGGCATTGAGGGCTAGTGGGAGATCCAGATGAGCCAGATCGATGTGTCCATCCACCAGATTAAGACGCATGGCCCCCGAAAATAAGGTGCGGTGCTGTAGGGCTTGGTCATTGTTTCCCCTGCCGAAGCTTCCATGACTTTGTAAGTGCATGGCCTCTACGGCGCTATCTTCCCCGATATCGATGGAAATATCCTCATTGAGGAAGGCGACAGAACCGGGTTGAATGTTTCCATCGACGTCACAATCGAGTTTGTAGCGTGCAATTCCTTCTTGTCTCAAATCGAAGCGAAGCTGAACATTGCGGACATTGCTATTTCCCTGCAGCACAAAGTTGGTGCGGGTTGCTTCGGTGGGAGAAGTTTGAGTTGGAATTTGAGTTTGAGTTGCCTGAGAGCCTGAGGCGATTGTAGGAGAACCACTGCGAAGCGTGTCCGGGCAACTTCTTCTTGTGCTTGCCGCGCGTGAGGTGTTTTCGGTTGGATTCAAACCCTGGGAATTATAGTTCAGTGAGCCATCCATGTGAATTTCAGAAAACAGCGTGGCAATCTGATTGTAAGGGAAGTAACTGACGTAGTTTCGAACTAAACTATCCTGGGCATGGATATGCCCCAGGTTTCTAAAGCTGACGTCGATGTTCCTGAATATTGCCTCATCCAGGCTCACTTTTGGAATTCGATGATGAGCGGGGTTGTTGGTTCGATAATCGTGGATGAGAGGTTCAAGGTTTCTGAGCAGTTCAGGATTGTGAAGATCAAGCGCGGTGAGATTGAGGTGATTGATTCTTCCCCCAAAACCGCGCATCAAAAAATTGTTTTCCCGGTATTCGATTTCAAAATTTCCATTCAGATGAATCCCATCCATTTGAACTTCGCATTGGGCTAGAAGTTCCTGCCAATGGTTGGCAAGCTCTGTGACAGAAAAGGGATGGCTGGGGCTGGTTCCCATGATGCGTGCCAGGCTGTGCAGGGAGGGAACACGGATATTGATCTGGTCTGCACTGCATTCATTGAGATCCAGCCGAAGATTCCCGGTATCCAGGTGGAAATTTCTAAAGCTGGGTCGGGCAATACGGATTTGAATGGGGGTCTCCGAGGTCCAGCGATCGGTGCCCAGGTCACGAATGAGATCCATCAGAGACGGCCCGATTACATGCACTTCATCGGCAATAAAATTGCGGAAATTGAAGCTCTGATTTTGGGGACTACAATCGGGGCTGCTGAAAGAGAGGGCTGCGCCATAAACCTGCAAATGACTCTGGTTGGCGTTTAGCCGGGTGAACTGGTTACCATGGTCGTAAAAGGCTGAGTTTTGGGTGCTGAAACTAATGTGATTTAAGCTTGCAGGGTCACGGTGCGGGCTGTTTTGCCGTCCGAAATTGAGTGCTAAGGTTCGATAATAATTCAGGCGACTTTCTCGTAATTCTCTTTCGTCCTGGGTTTCATGCTCGGGTTGCCGGGACAAGCTTCGAATCGCATTTTGGGTTTCTGTTCGAAGTGCATTGTGCCTGTCCAACTCAAGTTGTGATCCATCGGGAAGTGGATAGGCGTGAGCCTCGCTGAGCACATCGAGTCGCATCGATTCGAGGGGCCCGGAAATCAGTGGAGGGTTTGGGCTTCCCGTTTCAGTATGTGTTCTTCGATATTCTTGTCCAAAATCCCAAAGGTATGCTGCAGCAATGTTTTCCACAAAATCGCGTAGACGCATGTACATGGTGTTGGTGGGCAGGTTGTGTTCCCGATAAAAGTTTCGGTCAAAACCCTGGGAGGGCCAAAAACCATTGATGAAGCCGGCAATGTTTTCACGAGCTACCCCCTCGACGATTCCATTAAAGGAGTAGCGAAGCACCCACAAACAGGTTTCCACCGATTGACAAATTGCTACGCTGCCATCCAGGGGAACAGGCCGCGGATCCATGGGGTCAAAATCTTCACGGTCCGGAAGGGGTACTCCTGCCAGCATGCCAAAGAAACCTCGTAGACTCAGGACAAAAGAGCCCAGGGGCATGGGTGTCCTTCCCGAGATATCCAAGGGCCTGCGAGTGGGGTCGTGATCATCTAGATAGCCCACAGAAAAATGATTCAATACAGGTTCGCCATCCAGATTTCTATCTGGTCTTACCGAAATGTTGATATCCACCCGGGTATTTCTTTCGACGGAAACGGTGGCCCCATTGGGGTCGCTGGTGCCATCTTGTCTGAATTCTGAATGGCGCGTGCCATCCTGACCCAGATTTGAAAACAGATTATGCACGTTCAAGTCGAGGGCGCGAATGTGATTCATGAACTCCAGAATCAGGGGCACATAGCGTTGAAAGCCCTCCAGAGGACGAGCGGGATTCAAATTTCTCCTCCAGAAGGTTGAAATATTTTGTGTGGGTTGCCCCAGTAACGAAGCCAGACTGCGAGCGGGTTGGCTGTTTGCCCCTGGTGAGACAGGGGTTGAAACGGGGCTTGGACTTGGCACTGTCGCGCTAGGCAGAGGATTTGCCGATGGAGCTAGTGAAGGCCCTGGGTTTGTCTGGGCAGCTCCCGAAGAAACATGCAATTGCAGTCTGAGAAAGACGCTCATTGGAAAATCCTTATGCTGAGCGGCCAAGAAAATTGAATGTTATTCGCATCAAATATTCTTGGAGGGGCTGAAACTGGACTCAGGACCGGGCTTGCTTCATGACCTTCATAACCGGGCATGGGTTCAGGAGGGGCCAACAGTGTGTTTAATCCTGCCAGAGGGGCAATGAGATGGATGTGAATGTTGGCCAGGGTATTCTGTACGCCCATGCAAATTTGGGAACCGAGTGCCAGTATCGTTTGAGAGGAAGGATGAACAGAGCGGGCAGGCAGTGAAACCTGGCCTTGCACACAGAGGTTTCCACTTCCGGAGGCTGTAGAATAATTTTGTCTCAGGGTTCCATTCCAGCGTGTTCGAACAATTGCAGTCTGTGCAAGCAGGCTAGCAGAAGATCCAAACATCAGTTCAAGAGGGAAGCCGGCATATCGCCCCCAATCGTAAATGGAGAGCATCTGTGCATTGAAATTCCCATTCAGGAAAGCAGAGATTCCATATTGATGAATGCCGGCAGCAAGGAGCTCGGCCGATAAATGGGCATGGGCCGTTCCATTCTGAATTTCCAGATGATGGCCAGAGGGGGTGAAATTGACGTTTCGGGTGGTCCAGTCAAAATCACCCTCTCTCAGGCAGGCCCGACTTTGAGTGCTAAAGTCCAGGCTGAGATTGGGCTGGGGGTGCCTCCCTATCCAGGCATCCAGGTGGGCAATCAATGGATTTAGACTTCTAGGAACATCATAATTTCCAAACAGGGTTTGGGTGCCTATCGCTCGAAAGTAGAAGGGGTCCAGATGCCAGCTTGAAATATTTGTGTCCTCCGGGGGATTAAACAAAGTTTGGGTTGAAACAGGCCTGGCGAAATCCTGGGTGAAGTGGTGATAGAAATAATTTTCGATAGGGGAGTGGCCCCCCTCAAAAACCTCACTGCCATTTGAGTAGGGGTGTGGGTGGTAAAGTGTTTCTTGTCTTTCCTCGAGTAACATGGGGAAAAAACTATTGAGATGATTTTGACCCGATTGAATGCTTAAGGCGAAGCCAGGGCCCAAATGATCTCGATGCAGAATCTGTTCGGGGTGGATATCAGTAAAAACTAGCCTTGCCTCCTGCATTTGCAGGAAGGGAAAGGGCCCGGGGACATTCAATCTGAAATTTCTAAAGGAGAGGTAAATGCTTTCTGGAACCATTTTGGGAGGACCGTCTCCGATTTCCAGGGTGGCCCCGAGCAGAACTTGTCCATGAAACTCCACACCGTTTTTGAGTTTTAAATCGAGCTGCAGGTTTGCCCGAATTCGATATTGATGAGGATTACTTTCGCTTCTTTCCAGATGAAGCCCTGGAGGAATGGGATAGGGAATTTCTTCTCCCGATTGCACGGGGCTTCCATCGGTGAGTCGTAATTCTTTTATGCCTTCATTTTCCACAACCTGAAGTTGTATTTGATTGATCCCCACCAAGAGATGATCTTCGTCTCCTGAAATTCTAAAACCACCGGGGGCTAATTCCATGCCGTTGGCCAGCCTGGCCAAACTCCAGTGGATGACATTGGGTTCATCGGTCCAAAGATTCAGTGTGTCCGCAATATTGCGGGGCTCGAGACTATAGTTGAGATGAAGATTCAGGGGGTTGTCGCTGTCGAATAAAAAAAGATTTTCCGCATAATAAAAATCGTTTGTCCTTAGATATAAAGCTCCCTGGCTGCTGGGAAAAAGAGAAAGGATGTTAAACCCTCCTGCGCTTGAGGCAGAGGGGTTTGGGGGCGCTGTGGGGGTATTGAGTAAATCGTTCAAGATAGAATCTGGTCGCAGCTCTTGAGCCACCCCTTGAGTCTCAAAAATAGCGGCCAGATCCCTCCAGCTATTTGCCTCTCCATCGGGGTAGATAAAATGGCTGTGTATCCATGCTGCCGCAAGGTTTCTCAGCCCCGCCTGTGTCATTTGGACATTGGGAGTTCCAAAAAGGCAATTCAATATGCTCCAAAGCTCCCCTTCCAAGCGCAGACGTCCTGCCGAGTTGAGTTGGAGACTGGAATCTCCAAGGCCCAGCGTGGTTCCCAAGGCATACACACGCAGCAATTCTTCGGGGTGGCTGCTTCTGAAGAGGGCCTCATTTCCACGGTGTTGGGTTTCAAGCAGAATAGTTGCGTCCGGATTCAGGTACAGTCTTGGAGACAAGATCCCCCCCCAGGCGGCAGGAATAGGATCTCGATTAAATTGAACGAACACCCTCAGTCCATATTCCAGGGGGTTTACAATCAGTTGCTGAGGGGCTTGCTGCCTGGCTTGCCTTTGTGCTTGGATCCTGTCAAATTCAGCCAGCCATTGGTGAAAACGGGGCGAAAGAGCAGAATGACTTCTGTTTAGGGATTCGCCCAGACGAATGAAGGCAGCAGGAGCATGATACGCATCCGAAGTTAAAGTTGGAACCGGACTTGCTGCAGTTGTGGGTCTGTTGTTTGTGGGCTCTGGCGCAAACATAGGCGTAGCGCATGCTGGAAAGAGTGCTCTTTGAACAAGATCCTGAATGAATTCCTGAAGATCCATATTAGAACCTTACTCCTCCATTGATCGAGGGGCTGACTTCCGTTCGTCCACTTAAGTCGGACCCTACATAGACATTGAGTCCTGCAAAGGGATACATCCCCGAGGGAGCGGCGGGTCTTCCCAAGGCATATTGCCAATCGATTTCTCCGCCAGCGCTGATTCTTTGTGGGTCTATCGGGAAAAGATTGACAATTCCCCTCACGCTTAGGGTCCAGGAGCAGACGGTGATGGCTGGGGGAGTAGCCGTCGCAGAGCGTCTGACATAGTGCTGGTTTTGAGGCAGGGTGCTGGAGTCTGGAACATAAGGTTGATAGGGGTTCAGTGCCATGCAACTGGAAAGCGAATAGCCTGCCCCCACACGAAATCCAAAATTGTCTCGGCCTAAGCCTAGAGCTTCCGGATGATTCAGCGCAAAGGTGCCTGGGGCCTCTGCGGTAAGACCCAGCAGTGCCGTGAATTGGTGTCGAAGATAAGAAGGAGGAGTATATTCCGCATCCCCTAGGGTTTGAGTTTGGCGAACATAGGGCGGGTCGGTCCCCCCCCAGTGGTTGGTCAAGTCGAGTCTTGCCAGCGGGTAACCCACTAAACCCTGAGGGCCGCTCAAAAACTGGTAACCTGCTGACATTGAAAAACCAAGATTTTTCCAAAAATCCATAAAAACTCCTATCGAGGGTTTATCAGCATCCCTACACCTGTTCCAAAGGCATCGGCTACGCCGCCTACTTGCCGGGCTATTCTTGATTTAAACAAGTCTCCTAGATTAAAAAAACTGACATTGAGCATGAAGACAGGATTTGCGAAATCTTGATCCACCAAAACTCTTAGTCCCAAGGCCGCACTGGTTGTGGGAATAGAGGGCATATGCACCGTATCGTTAAGACAGGCCGAGGCAAAAGGAGGGTAGAGATAGGCCAGGACGGTAGGGGACAAAGGATTACAAATCGATTGATGAGAATCGAATTGAAGAGTTACTTCCAAGCCTATGATTAAATTTCTATTTTCTGGTCCGTTCAGCACATCTATTCCTGCAAGGGGGGTTACTTGCAGGCGCGTTTCAGGTCTCAGAAGGAAGTTGACACTAGGGCCCCCTAACAAGATCACATTGTTGTCTCTAAAACGGTTCCAACCCAAACTTCCCTCTAGTCCAAAGTTGATACGGCCTGGCAGGTTGGTCGTTACTGCCATATCGACATTGGTGTAGGCATGCCTTTGCCCAGAACCTGGTCGAACGAGGGAAGCCATGTTCGCAAAATAGGGGTTGCTCCAGGTTTGAAAAGTGGTGAAACGCAGGGGAAATCGACTGCGGGTTTGTTCCAGATCACGCGCTTCGAGTTCTATCAAGGCCCTGGGAGAGCTGGGGCCTTCTCGGGTATCGTAGTGAACATCCTGCTCGATTCTTTTCCTGTAAAACTCAATCGCGGCATAAAGAAAGGCTCTTTCATCGGATGAGAGATTTGTATTTGGGCTTGGGTTCTGAAACAGGGCCGTGATTCTATCAGCAAACCGTTGAGCATTTCTTTCACAGATATGACGCGCTTCTGACGCAGTATGGCCATTGGGATCCCCATATCCCTGGCTGCGGTCATGGTTCTGGGCCTGAGTGTAGTGGCTTCGAATAGTTTGCAGGAGTTGAGTGACGAGATTGCTGGGTGGATGAGACTGGAAACTCTCAGGTACCTGAGGAGGCGGCAGTGCATGATCGTTTTCTACTCGACAGGGGTTGTTCGGATCTTGGATGGGGGCATTCTCTTCAAGATAAATTTGTGGAACCATCTCTGATCGGGGGAGGGTGTGGGCATGATAGTCACAAAAGTAACTGTTACTGGCTTGCAGTGCAGAACTGAGTTGTCGTCCTGAAATGCTATTGGCTCCGTTGACGAGATTTTGTAATTCTATGGCAAGTCTGAGATTGACTTCATAATTGTCGTGACGCCGGGGATGACTGGGGAGTGAACTGCGATTCAAGTAATCGAAGACCAAATCCTGTCTTTCGTTTGCAGGGATAAGGTCGGCCGAATAAACTCTCGCAATAAAATCCAAGTCTCGTTGGTCTAACACCAGTGGATTCATCCTCCCGTCCTTTCCTTTATTTACAAGGGCTTTCCCTGATTCCTAGAAAGGGTATCGGATGAACCCAGAAAATGTTGCTAAGAAAATTAAAAAAGGATGCATTTAATTACTGGGGGTAAAAAAGAGCAAAAAGTAAGGAAAGTTTAATTTTGCTTAGAGATAAAAAGAAGGCGAGGATTTCTTGGTTTGAAAAGGACAAGAAAGGAGCCTCGC
>JADFYH010000045.1 GCA_015233135.1 Deltaproteobacteria bacterium | reverse complement strand
AAGATCCGTCGCTATTTTTTAGAGGAAAAAGTGGGTCCCTATCCTTGCGAACCACCGGGTCCCTATCATGCGTACAGGTGGGGCCCTATCATGCGAACTCCAGGCTCCCTGTCATGCGCGCTGACACGTTTTGTCGGAGTTCAATTTCCCAATCGTCTTTTCGCTTGGGGTGCTCGAGCCATGGTGACTCATTTAGGAATGAGTCGTTTCGCTTTGTTGCTTTCCGGTGATTTTAACTTAAGTCATTACAAGTTTAATCTTCGACGTGATTTGCTGGGTGCGATTAATGTTGGGGTTGGGGAGTTGATTGGAGCAAAAACTGAGCACATCCTTTCAGGTCGTCATCGAGCATTGCAGCTGATAGGAGGGCGTTTGGGTGGTGGCATGTCTCTAGGCTTGGGGAATAGTATGGAACATGCTTTGGATGTGACGCTCGATTATTTCTCTGGGTCGCGTCAAAATGACTTTTTACTGCGTCATTTTCTGGCTGAACTTCCGAAGGAAATGGTTAAAGGGATTGTAATGGATTCGTCATTTCATTTAGCACATTTCGGAATTGGTCTTCTATTTAGAGCAAAAAGTTTACGTTTGCCTGCACGGCATATTGAATATGAAAGAGTTAGAGAACGAATAAAAAACAACCAAGATTTAATGCCCATTAGACGCCAAGATTTTTACTTTACTTTTTTGGAAAAAAATTGTGAGGCATCTGCAACTCTTTCTACTTTAATTCATCGTGGCCCTGAAGATTTTCAATTAGCTTGGAAAAACCCTAGAACAAGAGAATTATTAACAGAGGCGATGAGGCGAGACGTATTTTTAACGCAGGCGTCTAATCTTGATCCTTTTATTAAAGAGATTGATCACGTTTTAGAGAGAGAAACAAATAACGAAAAAATATTTAAACGATTAAGAGAAAAATTCTTAGAACTAAAAACAGGATCTCCTGAAGCTCCTCAAGATGAAAGAAGAATAAAAAAGGTTAGTTTGCGTGTTCAGCAATTAGTAGATTTATCAGGTGTTACTTGCCCTTCCAACTATTTAGATATCGGTTGTTCGAGTGGAGATATTACGGTTCCTTTCGGAAATCGTCTAGGTTTGAGCAAAGAAAATATTTTAGGTGTTGATGTGGTTCGTTCTCCTAATAGTTCAAATTTTGAGGGATTAACCCATACTCTTTATGATGGTGCACATTTACCTTTTGAAGATAATTCCATAGAATTCATCACCGCTCTTTCAGTACTACATCATACTCAAAATCTCGAGATGCTAATCAGAGAAATTCACCGAGTTTTAAAGCCAGGTGGAAGTTTTTTAGTGCGTGAAATGGGAGCCTATACATCCGCAGATTGGGCCTTTCAATACCATATGGATTTGTTGTGGTATCATGTGTTTTTAGATCTTCCAGAAGTACCAAATCCTGGGCATTTCCTTAACTCTAGAGCTTGGAGGCATTTGATTACTTCTACAGGATTAAAGCATTTTTTTACAAGTTATGTAGAACTCGAAAGCCCTTATCAGCCAGTTTTTATGATGTTTAAAAAATAAACTAAAGTTTTTACCACACCAAATTCCTTCGTTTGTGTGGGCCGCCAGCAAACTTGAGCCAGAAGAAATGGGTGACGGAGTCGAATATTTTGAAGGTCAACCCCTCCTGACCTCCCCTTTTGAAATAAAGGGGAGGAACCAGGTAATGAGTGACGGAGTCCAATTTTAGGGGATTAAACCATATTTTTAGACATATTTGTCTAAAACAACCTTGTATTTTATACAAATTTGTTTAATATCATGGGATGATAAGAGATTTAAGCCAAAACGTGCTACCTCAATGGAAGCAAAACCTCGACCGAAAACCCCTGCTTTTGCGCGGAGCTAGGCAAGTAGGAAAGACCCACTTAATTCGCGATTTTGGAAAAGAAAATTTTGATGAGATTGTAGAAATTAATTTTGAGTTACAACCGGAGTTGAAGAAAGTTTTTGAGACCTTAGACCCCCAAAAAATCATTAGAGATTTAAGTCTGTTTTTGAATGTTTCTATTCAAGCTCCTAGCAGTCTACTTTTTTTAGATGAAATTCAAGAGTGCCCCTCTGCCATTACAGCGCTTCGTTATTTTTACGAAAAGATGCCGGAGCTTGCTGTGATTGCAGCAGGATCTCTCTTGGAATTTTGTCTCAGCGATAAAACTTTTCGTATGCCTGTGGGGCGGGTGCAATATCTTTATCTGCAGCCTTTTTCTTTTGAAGAATTTTTGTCGGCCTTGGGGGAAGAACCACTTCGCCAATCTCTCAAAGAAATAAGTATAGAAAATCCTCTCTCCGAAATTATTCACGAAAAGCTTCTTAAAATTTTTAGAGATTACTGTCGTATCGGCGGCATGCCTGCGGTGCTCAAGGCTTACCTGGCAGATCCGCATTCAAAGAATTATCAAGATCAACAAACTTTACTTTTACAAACTTATCGGGATGATTTTGGAAAATATGCAAAATCTCGTTTGCAGATTTCAAATTTGCAAAAGGTATTTCTTTCCGCTCCTCGAATGGTGGGGCAGCGTTATAAATTTTCAGAGGTAGATCGAGAGTCGCCTTCGAGGGATTTGAAAGAAGCTCTTTTTCTGCTGACACAAGCTGGGGTTGTGCATCGAGTTTCCGCTGCTTCTTCTCATGGATTACCTTTTCAGGTAAATGACAATAAATTCAAGATTGCTTTTTTGGATGTGGGGCTGATGCAACGAGCTTGTGGCTTAGATGTCGATATCGCACTGAGTGAAGATTTTATGGCGATCAATGCAGGAGCGGTGGCAGAGCAAGTGGTAGCTCAAGAGCTGATTGCCTCTGCGGATCCGCACGAAGAAAGACCGCTTTATTTTTGGGCCCGCGATAAGAAAAATAGCCAGGCCGAGATTGATTATTTGGTGACGCTAGGGGCTAAAATTATTCCTATTGAAGTAAAGGCGGGAAGCACAGGTGCGCTCAGGAGTCTCAGAATTTTTATGGAAGAAAATCAAAGTAGCAGGGCTGTTCGTTTTTCTGCTCACCCTCTCAGCCTTCATGACAAAATTCTTTCTTTACCTCTCTATGCTATTGGGCAGATGAATCGCCTCCTTAAATCGTTTTTCTAGCTTAAAAAAACCTTCAATTTTCCCAGTCCAACTTTCAACTTGTCAGGACTACACAAAAACGAAATCACTCCATGCACCCCTATTTCATAATCATAAAAATATCCGGGATGAATAAAGACCTTCGTTTCTTTCATCAGAGCAATCACAAACTCTTCTTCATCACCGATTTGTTGGGCCTTCACCGTATTTGAGAAATCCACTAGGCAATAAAAAGCCCCTTGAGGGCTATTGAAACGAAGGTTTGGAATTTCCTCCAAAAGCGAAATTAAAATTGTTCGGCGTCGTGCTACTTCAGCAACATAATCTTGAACAAAGCTCCATCCTTCTGAAAATAAAACCGGTAAAGCTTGTTGGATGGGCGTGTGGCAGGAGAGAAAGGTATCTGCCAGAGTTTCGAGTTGATCCACTGCCTGTTCCACTTTTTTATTTTCACCAGTGACGAGGATCCAACTGAGTTTCAACGAGGGAAGGGCGAACATTTTGGAGATGCCATTGAGGGTGAAGCAGAGATTGGGTTTGGCGACTTGGGCGGGGCGTGGAAAATGGTTTAGTTCATCTGAAGAGGGGGGATGAAAATAAAACTCCGAAAACACCTCATCACAAATGAGGGCAATATTTTTTTCATTTGCCCATTCCACAATTTCGCGAATTTGTTCCGCCGAAATCACCGATCCTGTAGGATTGTTGGGCGACACCAAAACGATGGCCCTGGTTTTTTCATCGGTCAAATTTTTCAAGGCCTCGATATCGACTTCCCAATTTTGATTTTCCAGGAGTGGATAATGACGAAGCTCAATGCGGCTCATCTGGGCAATGGTGTCAAACAAGGGATAAGCTGGGTTGGGTGTTAAAATATTATCTTCAGGATGAGTGAGCAGGGTAAAAAGATAGTGAAAGGATTCACTGCTGCCACTGGTGAGTAGTAGATGTTCAGGATTTATCTCCAGGCCAGATCTGGCATAAAAGCCGGAAATTCCTTGCCGGGCTTGGGGCAGGCCTTTGGAGTGAGGCTGATAGTGCAGAGTCTCAAAATATTTTTGATAGGCCTTGTTTAAAATTTCTTTGGGAAAGAAAAACCCTTCGTCACACGGATTTCCCGAAAAAAGTTTCAATACTTCTTTTCCTTGCTGGATAAGTTCTCGGTAACAGCGTTCAATGGGATTGATCACTCGGACAATCCCTCCCAAAGTAAATCGGGTCTATTTTCGAGATGATTGGCAAATCGTGCAGCCACAAACAGGTAATCGGACAAACGATTCAGATAGATCAGTAGTTCACTCCGCAGATTCTCCGTATGAGAAAGATGCACCGCTTCACGTTCTGCACGTCGGCAGACTGTTCGTGCCAAATGCAAGAATGATGCGGTTTGGCTGCCTCCAGGAAGAATAAATTGTTTGAGGGGATTCAGTGTGGTCTCCATGCTATCAATTTGTTTTTCCAGTTGTTCAATGTGCGTGGTTTTGAGAAAACCCGAGCGGAGACGCTCATCAGCACTGGGGTAGGCGAGTTCCGAACCCAAAACAAAAAGCTGTTTTTGAATTTCCAAAATTTCTTTTTGCAAATTGGAAGTTTTTAAAACGCTGACGACGCAACCCAAAACACTGTTGAGCTCATCGACACAGCCATAGGCTTCAATTCGTTCATGATCTTTGGAAAGAATCTGTCCTCCAAAGAGAGAGGTCTTTCCTTGATCACCTTTTTTGGTATAAATTTTCATTTCAACTTTCCTCGTACACCGCGCAAGAACTAGGCGTTTCCCAAATGCGCACCTGGCTGACTGCCAAACCTTTTTCACGCAGGGCCTCTAACATTAATTTTGCCAAGGCCTCTGCTGTGGGGTTTTCATCCATTAAAAAGAGGGGTTCCCCAAAATCGGCCAACAGCTTTGCGAGAGGGTCTTGTTTGCAAAGAATGGTTTTGTGATCCAATGTCTGATCAATCCAGCAATTGGCGATGTCTTTGATGTCATTAAAATCGATGAGCAGACCGCGTGTGTCCAATTGTTCTGCCTTGAGCTCAATTTCCACTAAAGCGTTATGGCCATGCAGATGGGCACACTTGCCTGGGTAATACAGTAGACGATGGGCGTAGCTGAAGTTCAATTGTTTACAGACTTTGTACATTCATGAATAAAATAAGTTGAACTATTCGCAGGGTCAAGAAGATCTGCGTCAGACCTTGCTTTTGCTGGAGGGTCTATGTTAGCCCGGATGAAACATGTCTCAAATCATTCCTATCTCACAAAAACGTACCTTTACTTTAGAGGAAGCTCAGGAACTGCTTCCTGTCATTCGTCGTATTACCAAGGAGGCGGTTGAAAAATTTGTTTTGCTGGAGCGAAAATTAAAAAAACAGCAGGCGATTTCTCAAGCTTGGGATAGTGTGGAAGTGGAAATCTCGGATTTACTCAATAAATGGAGTGATAAAATTTCCAAACTGGGTGCCCTGCCCAAAGGAATTTGGCTTGTCGATTTTGATAGCGGCCAGGGCTACTATTGCTGGCGTTACGACGAAGAGACGATCGAGAATTTTCATGGCTATGAAGAGGGATTTTCGAGTCGGACGCTGATTCAGTAATGGACATGGTGAGCCTGTCGAATCCATGAATTGAGTGCACTTTATAATGGTTCGACAGGCTCACCATGTCCCGTTAAGTAATTTTCTTCACCCCACCCATATAGCTTTGTAGCACTTCCGGTATCAAAACGCTTCCATCTTCCTGTTGATAATTTTCCAAAATAGCTACCAGAGTTCTCCCTACCGCTAGGCCCGATCCATTTAAGGTATGAACGAATTTATTTTTTCCATCCCTGTCTTTAAAACGAATTTTCATGCGGCGTGCCTGATAGTCTTCAAAATTAGAACAGGAGGAGATCTCTCGATAGGTATTTTGTCCAGGCAACCACACCTCGATGTCATAAGTCTTTGCCGCCGAAAAACCCATATCTCCAGTGCAGAGTGTGACGACGCGGTAATGCAGACCTAGTCTTTGGAGTATAGCTTCTGCATCTTGGGTGAGCTTTTCAAGCTCTTCATAGGAATGAGAAGGATGGGCAAATTTGACAAGTTCTATTTTGTTAAACTGATGTTGGCGGATCAGTCCCTTCATGTCTTTTCCGTAAGAGCCCGCTTCACTGCGAAAGCAGAGAGTGTAAGCTACATATTTTAAGGGGAGTTCGCTTTCTTTCAGGATTTCATCTCGGTGAATATTGGTCACCGGAACTTCTGCCGTAGGAATCAGATAATATCCCGTGGTGGTCTTGAAAAGGTCTTCTTCAAATTTGGGTAATTGCCCCGTTCCCGTCATGCTTTCGCTATTGACTAACACAGGCGGAAGCATCTCCGTATAACCATGTTGTCCGGTATGAACATCCAGCATAAAATTAATAAGCGCTCGTTCCAACCTGGCTCCCAAACCCTTGTATAGAGTAAAGCGGGCCCCGGTGATTTTAGCCCCTCTCTCGAAATCAAGAATATTTAAATCTTCACCCAACTGGGAATGTTCTTTTGCCTCAAAAGAAAAGTCTTTTTTTAGTCCCCAGCTGCGGAGTGGCAGGTTATCTTCTTCCCCTTTCCCCAAAGGGACGGTGGTATGCGGAATATTGGGAATATGAAGGAGTATTTTTTCTATTTCCAGTTCGAGGGCAGCCAGTTCGGGTGTGATCTCCTTAATGCGCTTTGCAACCGATTGCATTTCTGCGATGACCGCAGTGGCATCTTGTCTGGTCTTTTGCAATTTTTGAATTTCTGAAGAAGTATGATTCTGTAGAGAGCGAAGTTGATCGAATTCCGCTTGTAGGGTTTTACGCTTTTGATTGATGGATTCAAGAGTGCTCAAATCAAAATTTTGGTTGCGATTTTGGAGGACTATTTTGATTTGATCGAGATTGGATAATACCCATTTTAAGTCGAGCATACTTCACCCTCACCCTGGCCCTCTCCTACTCTTAACTTTTTTTACGTTTTGCCTCGCGAAGTTCTTCGTCGATTAACTTTTTGAAGGCCTCGACAGGTTGTGCGCCGGTAAGCATTTGGCCATTGATAAAGAAAGAAGGTGTGCCGGTGACTCCGGCCTTTAGGCCTTCTTGCTGGTCACTGTTCACGACGGACATAAATTTGTCGGAATCCAAACAATCGTCAAACTTTTTGCTATCCAGGTGCAAATCCGATGCATACTTTTTCAAGTTGGGCACATCCAGGGCGCTCTGATTATCCCAAAGTACTTTGGTGTATTCCCAATATTTCTTTTGGTCATTGGCACAAAGGCCGGCGGCTGCAGCCTTTTTCGCCTGGGCATGAAATTGAAGGGGAAAATTCCTCATCACATAATGGACATCCCCTTTATAGTTATTTAAAACCTCCGTGATGGTGGGGCGCGCACGGCTACAATAGGGACATTGAAAATCGGTGAATTCAATGACAGTGACGGGAGCTGAGGCAGAGCCTCCCATGGAAGGCGAATTGCCGATTGCCACATCCACTTTAGGTCGCTTGATGTAAACATCAACGCTAGCTTGAGCCATTAATCTATCAATTAAGTTGATGTGGTAGGTATTTCCACGTTTTCCGCGAAGCTGGGCAGTAATTTGGGGTTTGAGTTCCTCCAAAGTTTTTCCATTTACACGGCTTTTGATTGTTTCGTAAAAGTCTTCGATTTCTTTCTGAGAAACATCACCGATCTTGTCGTCTATCTCAGATTTCAAAAGTTCTTGGGTTGTAATATGTCTTTTTTGGGCTTCTTTTTCCAAAAGTTTGCCTTCAATGATTTCGTCAATTCCATCACGTTTGATGTCAAAAAGCTGATTTTCTATGCTCGAGAGCCGGGGCTTGATTTTTTCCAACAAGTCCTTCTCTGTAATGGGTTGACCGTCCAACTCAGCAACGATGTCCCCCTTAGTGCTTTGTGCAAGGCCCGCCGTAAGCGAGGGAGCAGCGACATCACTATTGGAGCCGGAGGCATTTTTTTTGGGACTGCAGGCTAGGCTTGAAACAAGCGCAATAGCCAAAACCAGAAGCGAATATTTTTTCATAAAATGTTTTATCCTTTCCGAGATTAAGTTCGGCGATCCTATACTAAGCTTTTGTAAGAGGGCAAACTTATTTTTTTAATTCCTGTTAGTGCGCTGATCGGGTGGCTTTGTTTTATGTTATTGTGCAAAGTCTTGTTCTCAGTTCCAACTATACTTTGCCCACTCCCTCTCATAAGTTCTCACCAGATATTGATTGTTCAGCTGATTAATTTCGCCAGGGACTTCGCTCATGTCGGGGGCAAATTGGAACATCTGAACCAAGCTTTCTGAATTTAAAAATTTCAAATGTTCAGGAAAAATTTTTGGTTTTTCGTAAACGTCTTTATTTTTGAGAGCCAGCGTGTAGCCCCATTCTCCAAAAGAAGGGACATAGAGATGATAAGATTGTGTGCTGAATTGCGCCGCTTCTAAAGTATGAGCGACGCACCAGAAGGATTCTCTGGCAAAATAGGGAGAAGTGCTTTGAATGACGGCTCCTGCAGAAGGAGCGAGGGAACGGTAAAGCTCTTTGTAGAAACTGAGGCTGTAGAGTTTGCCTAGCGAATAATTGGTAGGGTCCGGAAAGTCGACGACGGCAAAATCAAACTGTTCCTGATTTTCTTTTAGCCAGAGGAAGGCATCGGCATTAATCACTTTTACTTTAGGATTAGAAAAAGAATGGGCATTTAGTTTGTTCAATATTTCGTTGCCTTGAAACAGGTGCGTCATTTGCTGATCCAAATCCACCAAGGTCACGCTTTCCACCGAAGCTACTTTAAAAATTTCACGCAAGGCCATTCCATCACCGCCGCCCAATACTAAAACTTTCTTCACTTCTTTTAAACCCAGCAGGCCGGGAAAGACCAGCGCTTCGTGGTAGCGGTATTCATCGCGCGAACTAAATTGCAGGTGCCCATTTAAATAAAGGCGCAATTCTTCCTGATTACGGGTGAGGGCAATGCGTTGGTAAGGCGTAGAGACCGCATAGATGACGGGTTCGGTATAGAAACCATTCTCCGCAAGGGTTAATATTTTTTCCGAACAAACAAATCCAAAAACCAAAAAAAGGAGAACAAGAAAAGCGCTGGTTTTCAGGAGAGTAATCTTTTGATTTTTTTGCTGAAAGTAAAACAAGGTCATCAGTGCGATGAGGACATTGAGAATTCCGAAGAGAAAAGAAGAGCGAATCAGCCCCAGATGAGGCACCAACACGAGTGGAAATAAAAGTGAGGCAATCAGGGCTCCCACGTAATCGAAAGAGAATACCTTAGAGACCAGATCTTTGAATTCAAATTCATCTTTTAGAATTCGCATCAATAGTGGAATTTCAAGGCCTACCAAGGTTCCAATCAACAGAACGAGGACGTAGAGCAATATCCGAAAGGAATAAACCTTGGCGAAAAAATAAAAGAGAAAAGCCGCGGAGGATCCGCCTAACAGGCCAATCAGAAGTTCCACCTTGATAAAAAGGCTTAAAAAATTTCTTTGAACAAATTTAGAAAGGTAGGCGCCAATGCCCATCGAAAACAGATAAACACCAATGATGGTCGAAAATTGGGTGACCGAATCTCCTAACAAATAGGAAGCCAGAGTGCCGGCAATCAGCTCGTAGACCAGGCCACAGGTGGAAATGACAAAGACGGAGAGGAGAAGGAGGAGAGGCATAGGTAAAAATTAGAATGGAACTATTTTCTTTACGGAATGAGAGATTAACAATTAAGCACCTGAAGAAATGTTTTGTCTGGAATTTTGTATATCGTAAATAATAGTATCTGAACTAAAATCTTGCTCATGCGGCCAAGCGATTCCATGGTGAGCGGGTTTTACTAAGCGGAAATAGGATTCATTCGTCAGCTCTTTGAATACACTCCCGTGAAGGTAGGGTTTTACATCAAAAACGCCTGAAATCCCACTGGTGGTGAGTATTTCAATTTTATAATCTTTAAGGGGTGTGGCTTTTATGATTTTATCCATAGGAATAATGCCTCAACTTTATTTTTATCGTAATGGCTCAATCTTAAAAACGGGCTCTCCGGCAACTGCTAGTTTCCAATCTACCAGTAGATCTTCTCTATGTATCTCAATCCATGCCTGTACGAGTTTTAATTTGGCAGGTGGTAGGTTGCCGTTTAACACAGAAGCGTCATTTATCGAAATTGAAGCTTCGTATTCTCCATATTCTGCATGAATATGCGGGAGATTGTGCTTTTTATCATCATGAAAATACATTAAGATCAATATCCCATAAAACATTGATATAGTGGGCATGTGGACTCCTATTTATAACGCTGTTTCCCTTACCCCCTCATCGCGGCTGAAATAATAAAGCAAAGCCCTAGGGCAATGGCTCCCACGACAATGGCCAGGGCGATGTTATTTTTTTCAACTAGCTCTCGCCAAAGGTCAAAAGGAGTCGCTTTATCAAAAATGATAAAGCTAATGGTGAAAAGCAAGAGTCCTAAAATTGAAAAAATAGCGGCGTATCCGAGATTGGTGATCATGTGTTCCATATGTTTTTCCTCCCTTTTATTTGTGATAAAAACCGTGAGTGCCGTAAACTCCGCCTGCACTACCTCTGGCCTCATTTCCTCCGGCACCCAACACGATGCCCTGGTGGTTCATATAAGCCAGGGAGGCGACGAGTAAAAATCCGACGAGTGTGTAAATTTTTAGCATAAATTGATTTGTCCCCTCTCCCTAACCCTCTCCCGCAAGGGGAGAGGGGAATTTCCGTCTATCCCGGTAAATCCGATTCCTGCCAACGTTTACTTTCGAACCACATTTTATAGGCCTGTAAACCCAAGGGCCCTACTAAAAGAAGCAATGAGAAGATGACATAATTTGTCCAATTGGGGGCATCTCGTTCTATTTTTATATCGACGATTTCATTGCTAAGATCAGCGGGGAACTCCGGACTAATCACTAAATGATAATTTCCCTCTGGCACCGAAGAAATAAAAACTTCGTCATGGGTTGAGCCTTCACTCCAATAGCCGTCATCGTATCCGTCATAAAACGAGATCTCTCTTCCCATAGGATAAATTTTGCCATCGTCTTCGTTGATCAGATCCAGGTTCAAATAAATCCAATTGTTTTGCAGACTGGCGTGAGAGCTGATTTTTACATCGGCAATTTTTTGATTGAGATGAAAGCTGGGAGAAGTTTTTACTTTGTCTGTGTCTGCCGTGAGCAGGAGATTATTACTGCTCCAAACTTCTTCATCTCGACACATTGTTGAAGAGCTAATTTGTACAAAAGTGAGCAAGATAAAAAAGAGGATAAAAACCAACCAAAAAGAGTCGGAACTTTTTCCTCCCAAACCAGGTTGGCAGGCCCCAACGCCTATGGGTTTTGGCAAAGGGAAGGTGGTTTGAAAAGCGGCTTGAATCTCTTTGGGTTCTACATAGATGCCATGAGACCAAATTTTTTCTGAGCCATCTTCTTCGCAAGAGAGAATTTCTGGGGGAGCAATGTAATCGTAAACTTTGGTCGTGTCTCCCAGCTGTACCCGCCAATAAAACTCACCGAGCACATATTGTACCTTTGCCTTTCCCACTAAAAATCTTTTGTAAGCCACCTTTTTTCGAATGGCGGAGTAGGGAGTGATTTCAATATTGTCTTTGATCATTTTATAGAAAATCCAATGACCCTTGTATTCCATCAACCAACGAAATCCGTAATAAGGATTGAAAAGCAGGTATTCGTCCCAAGTGTAGATTCCACTGGCGTCCGAGCGGCGCATGAAACCTATCACTTCATACAAAATCTCTTCCATTTTACCTCGTCTCCCCAGAGGGATCAGAGGTTTAATGGGTGTTTTTTGATTGGCTTTAATTAAGAAAGCAATGTTGGGATTTGTGACATCGTTCAAGGCCCCGCAAGAGGGACAGGCGATGACCAAAGTTAAACCCGGTGCCCGCAGGCTGATGGGGGCACCACATTTCATGCAACTGAGAGAGGAGGGAGTTTCGCTGCCCATTACCATCCCTCCAATTTTCTTAAATTGTTGAAATGCAAATCGTCAAACTCCAGGTATTCACCGAGGTACAATTCCGGTCCCTCGTCAAAAAATTGCAGGCAGGCGAATTCGCTTTGGGGGCCTTTAAAATCAATCGATTCGAATTTTTTATCAGGAGGTGAAAGACTAGGGAGTTCGCCTTCTGCACTGAGTATCCAGGCCTCATGTCTATCTTCTACTGCAAAAGCCATGTCCTTGAATTGAAAGTTTCTGCCTACTGGAAATTCCTGATGGTTTGAAAAATTGACGGGCAGAGTTTCTCGAAAAGAAATCATGTAAAAGCCCTGGGCCTCGGCCAACCAGCCCCAGCGGCCATCGTCAAAAAAAATGTACCATTCGTTCCATCGTCCATTTTCCCAGCCGAGGATTTGTCGTCCTACAATTCCAAAATTTACTTTTTGATACTTTCCCTCGGTCGAGATTTGAAGCGGACTGATGTCAGGAAGCAGATCGGCCATTTTTCCCAAATCTTCCAGATTTTTATCACGGCGCACGAGCATCGATTTGCAAAAGTTGCAGACCGAAAAAATGGAGGCAGAAGATTGGAATATCACTTCAGCTCCGCAGGAAGGGCAGGGTAGTTTTAGCATAGGTGAGGAGTATTTAAATCTTCTTCAACAATTCTGCTTTTTTGGTTTCAAATTCTTCGGTGCTGATAATTCCTTTTTCTTTCAGCTGATGAATTTTTTCGATGAGCTGAAAGGGATCTTCTTGTGGCGTCGCGCTCGCAACATTCGGATTTGCTCCCAAAGCTTGAGCCATGGCCTGACCCATGGCGACACCCGCACCTAGTCCTACCCCGGCACCAGCCATTCCCCCCGGGTTTGCAGCAGCAATGGGAATGCTTTTGGCCGCTTGATATTGGGTATATTGCTGCAGGTTCCCAATCACGTTCATCGAGCTGCGCTCATCAATTACTTTTTGTACTTCTTCCGGAAGCGACACGCTCTGCACTTGAAGCTTATCCAAACTCAAACCGAAGCGTTGTAGTTCGGGGGCAAAAGCCGCTGCAATGGTTTCGGAGAACTTCAGCTGGTTGGCGGCCATGTCCAAAAAGTTCACATTGCTTTGTCCGAAAAGGCTGGCCAAGGTGGTAAGGAGTACTCCTCGCAGTTGGTCTTCGATATCGGCAGTTCTATAGATTTCGCGGCTTCCGCTCACTTGCGTCCAAAAGAGTTTAGGGTCGGTCATTTTGTACGAATAAATCCCGTAAGCCCGCACTCGAATCGGGCCCAGTTCTTTGTCGCGAATGGTGATGGGAGTAGGCGTTCCCCACTTTTGATCAAGTTGGAGTCGTGTGGAGAAAAAATAGACATCCGATTTAAAAGGCGAAGCGAAGGCCTTGTCCCAATTGCGCAGATTGGTCAGGATGGGCAGCGTTTGAGTGGTTAAGGTATGCAGCCCCGGTGCAAAAAGATCTGCGATCTTTCCCTCGTTCACAAAGAGCGCCATCTGAGTCTCACGCACAGTGAGTTTGCCGCCATTCTGAATTTCGTTATCCTGCATGGGATAGCGATAGGCCAAAACGCCATTTTCCGTTTCGTTCCATTCAATGACGTCGATAAATTGCTTTTTGAGAAAACTGAGAATACTCATGAAAGTTCCTTTTTGAAGGCTTGAGGGAGTTTCAGGGAGGAAGACATTAAAATCAAGTTCTAAGTTTCCAAAATTCAGAGTTTGAGGGGCGTAAAATTCAAGACAAAAACCAAAAGGACCGTCAGCAGAACGATTCCATTCAACAGAACGCTTTGCCTGTGTAATGTCGCAAACTCGGCCTGCTTTCGCTCTTTATCCGGTCCTTCTTCCAAAGTGCGTATCATGGTTTTTACCATATGTGCCTTGGGATGCAAGTGGGCCCCTGCATAGACGGTCAGTCCAAAACAGAGGGCCAAAAGTAAACATCTTAAAACAGGAAAAGGTTTAGACCACAGGCCTTTGAGTACGAGAGAAATAAAGGCAATGCCCAAACAGGCATAGCCTGACAAATAATACTGCGAAAAAATTTTGGAAATAAGTTCACCCGCCATTTCACGAGGAATTTCGCGAAAAAGGGTGGGGGCAGTGATGAAAGAGAAACAAATCATTACGCCTAGCCAAATACCTAAAAAAAGATTGAGAAGCAAATTGAAGAAAGCCATATGAGCCTCGGTTAGATGTGTACGCCTGCCCCTTGTTTCTTAGTCGTTCCCTCTTTAAGGAAGCATAAAAAACAACAAGGCAAAAAGCAGAAAAGAAAAACAAAGGATTCTTTTTAATTGCTGGGGGGAATTCTTCTTGTATTCATGCCAGGCTTGTCCCATGGGGTATAAGAAAGCGATGAGGAAGAGGTAGAGAATCAAAACGCCCAGCCAATTCCAGGCCCCGTATCCAAAAGCCCTCAAACCCTTGTTTACTACCGTTCCATAGAGGATGGCAATATGGGTGACATAATAAAAAAGGGATTCTCGACCGATATTCTTTAGAAAAGAACTGATCTTTCCCCGTAAGGGGAAACGCAAATTGTAGAGACTGATGAGGGAGAAAAACAAGGTGACTCGACTGAGTCTCAGCAGGGAATGGCCCGGAGAGACATGCCACCACTGGGCATTCTGGTATAAAGTGGGAGATGGAGTGTAAAAGTTTTTTATAAAAAAAATGAGGGTGGGGCTTGCCAGGGAAATCAAAAGAACAATCAGGCCAAAGTAAAGTTTTTTTTGTGTTTTTTGGTAAAATCCCACCAGGCTTAATCCGGCAAAAAAATGACCCATCCAAGGGAAAAGAGAAAATTTCGAGAGTGGTGCCGGCGCAAAATAGAGGCCTAGTGGAAGAGGTAATTTCTTATAAAGTTCGGAGTTCCATACCCAAGGGCTTATCCAGTAAACAAGCAGGGTCCAGGCCATGCAAAAAATTAAAAATTTAGTTTCACTCCGCTTTGAGCGTAAGGCAATAAAAGCGAAAAGGCTAGAGAGTACAATCGTGTGGAGAATATCACTGGCAAAGAAAAGATTTTTTGAAAACAGTGGGATATCCAGACAATGTTTAAATGAAAGATAAGGTAAATTGAGCCAATAGGCGATGAATAGAATAAAGGCCAAGCGTTTAAGATAAGCCCCCGCTTGCTGAGAAGTTTTCCCGTTTTGACAAGCAATCCAGAAAGAGGCCCCTGCACAAAATAAAAAAATGGGGGCTACCGTTCCATTATAAAAATCAATTTTTCCATAGCCCCAGCCCTGTTTGAGGATGGGCATGAGGCCGACATCCAGCAAATGCACTTCTATCATCCATAAAACTGCAATTCCACGAAGCACATCCAGCCATTCTACACGGCGTGGAGTATTTTTATTTGTTTCTGAAAGGGTGGAGGTCATGAAAAATCCTGAGTATCGCACACGAAACGGGAATGCAAAAAATTTCGCAACAATACTCCCTTATTTTTCGATAACAAAAAAGGGGCTAAGGGTCTTTATCTTCTTAACTTGTAGGCGATTTTTTTGAAATAAGGCCCCCTCTCCCTCAAGGCATAGGTATCTACACATCTTTTGGTATTGCCCCCTCTTAAGCTAAGAGGGGGTTGGGGGAGTTATGGAAAACCGTGCAAATTACAGTATTTTTGAGTTCAGCAAGATCTTCCATAACCCCCCCT